>DAITOE010000005.1:2217-26981 GCA_036834245.1 Clostridia bacterium
AGTATAAAGATGCTGTATACGGTGTGCAAGGGAAAAACCCCGGAAAAACATGGGGCAATAGGAATATAGCCGCATTAAAAGCGCCGTTCGGCGCTTCATGGGCAGGATGTGGAAATTTGAAATGTCTGCAGGTGCAGGGCATCACAGGCGCAGCACGACTTCCTCCTGGCCTTGTTTCAGGGTGAAATCCAGGCTTTTCTCCCCCAGGCTGAGGCGGTACCGGCCCCGGTAGCCGCTCAAAAGAGCCTGTCCTGCATCATTGGTGATCAATTCCTGGTGGCTGCGCCATTCCTCATTTACCATCTCCCTGAGTTTGTTAAAAGCCGGCTTCTCGGAGTTGTCTCGGCGCAGCAAACCGGAGGGGGCATTGAGCCACTTGCCATCCACGGCGTCCCAAACGGTCACAGCCTCCACCTGAGGGTGGGCGAAGAGCAGGCGGTACATTTCCTCAACCTCCCGGGCCTGGCGGGCTTCCCCTTCCGGTGTGGATGGCCAGTCTTCCACCTGCCAGTCGTTCAGGTCCACAATGTGGGGGGGCATCAGGTCCCCAGATACCAGGGTGTTTTCAGTGAAATGCAGGGGCAGGCCAAAACGGGAAAAACGCTCCAGCACGTCCTCCACCTTCTCCCGGCCCCAGTAACCCTGGTGCTGGTGGGACTGCAAGCCAATGACATCAATCTTGATGCCGGCATCCAGGCAGTCGGCAATCAGACGCTCGTAAGCGGCAGTCATGTTGAAATCGTTCAGGATCAGGGTGGCTTCCTGATTGCTGCCCCGGGCGGCTTCAAAGACCGCCTTCACGATGCCGGTGCGCCCCAAGTCCTTTGCGATGCGGGTGACAGCATTGTCATATTTGTCAAAGACCGGCATAATCACCACTTCGTTGATCACGTCCCAGGTGTCAATCAAGCCCTTGAAATCCGTCACCTCCCGGCGGATTCGGGCCAGCTGCTTGTCCAGGATGGTCCGGTTATCATACTGCATCAGCCAGGGGGCACACACAGTGTGCCAGCACAGGGGATGCCCCTTGGTTTTGATCCCCCGCTCCTTGAGCCACCAAGCTCCTTGTTTGGTGATTTCCGTCAGAGGGCTGCCTTCCTCGGGCTCAAATCGGCCCCAGTAAAAGGGCAGTGTGCCGTAGTTGAACACCGATAGCATCTTCTGGAGGCGCTCCTTGAGAACGGCCTGCTCCTCGGGGCTAATGCCCTCTCGAAACTGCTCCACTGCATCAAAAGCGCCAAAACCAAAAAGGAATTCGCTGTCTATCTGACGGGCCTGGATGCGGGCGTTTTGCACCGGGCTGCCGTCGGAGTGAAGAAAGATAAGGCGAGCGCTGCTTTTTCTGTGTTCATACTGTGTAGACAATGCTATGCTTCCTTTCAAATCGTGTCAGCCCTTCACGCTGCCGATGCTGAGGCCCACCACAAAATACTTCTGCAGGAAGGGGTATACCAGCATGATGGGCAAGGCGGAGATTACTGTGATGGCGGCCCGGATGGTGATGGGGGTGGAGGTGGGTTTGGCGGAGAGGGCCGCCGTGGAGGACATGGCGGCATTGGTGCTGGCCTGTGTGGTAGCCAGTTTCATTTTGAGCAAGTACTGCAGGGAGTGCAGCTTGGGCTTGCCTGCATTGTACAAATGAGTGTCAAACCAGGAGTTCCAGGCCCCCACTGCTACAAACAGCGCCACCGTGGCCAGCACCGGCAGGCACAAGGGGGCGATAATCTGCCAGAAAATCCGGAACTCCCCGGCCCCGTCAATCCGGGCGGACTCCACCAGGGCATCGGGCAGGTTCAGGATGTAGGTTCTGATCACAATCATGTTGAAGCAGCTGAGCATGGTGGGGATGATGTACACCCAGTAGCTCTTCCCCAGCCCCAGGGTGCGGGAGATCAGCAGGTAGTTGGGAATCAGCCCGGCGTTAACATACATGGTCAGCACAAACACCGTGGTGATGAACTTACGCAGGATGAACTCCCGCCGGGAAAGTGTGTAGGCTAGCATGGAAGTGAGTACTAGGTTCAGCACCGTCTGGATCAGGGTGCGGGACACGGAGATGAAAAAGGCGCTGAACACATACTCGTCCGACAGCACCCCCCGGTAGCTTTCCAGGGAGAAGGCCCGGGGCCAGACGTGGATGCCGCCCCTTAGGGCATCGGTGCCGTCGTTGAAGGAGATGGCAATGGTGTTGACAACGGGGTACAGGGTCACCACCATCAGCGCCAGCATGAACAGCACGTTGGCGGTGTGGAAGGCGGCATTCCAGTAGTGGCTGCTGCGGCGCCACCTGCTGCGTGAAAGCGTTTTCTTGTTCATCCTGTCCTCCTACAGCAGGGTCGGCTCATCCAGCCGCTTGGCGATGCGGTTGGCAGAGAACAGCAGTACAATGGCCACCACGCTTTTGAAGATGCCCGCGGCGGTGGCCCTGCCGTACTGGCCCTTGCTGATGCCGTACTTCAGCACAAAAATGTCGATGGTCTGGGACCAGTCCATCAACAGGTTCTGGCCCATCAGGTAGGGGATGTCAAAATTGCCGTCCCCCTGGCCCCCGATGAGCATGCCGATGTTCATGACCAACAGCACCACAAAGGTGGATTTGATCCCTGGCAGGGTGATGTGCCAGATGCGCTTGAAACGGCCTGCACCGTCCATCTCGGCCGCCTCGTACAGGGCAGGGTCGATGGAGCTCATGGCGGACAGGTAGATGATGCTGTTCCAGCCCGCTTCCTTCCAGATGTGGATCAGGCCCACCAGCCACCAGAAATAGCGGCCCTCACCCAGGAAGAACAGGGGGGACTGGATGAGGCCCAGGCGCAGCAGCACGGCGTTTACGATGCCGTCTGTGGCAAACATGTTCTGGGCCAGGCCCACCACAATCACCCAGGACAGGAAGTGGGGCAGGTAGGTGACGGTCTGCACCGTGCGCTTGAACTTCCGGGCGGTGATTTCGTTAAGAAGTACCGCCAGGGTGATGGCGGACACCGTGTTGAACACCAGGGTGATGATGCTCATCATGAAGGTGTTGCGGATGGCCAGCATGAACTCCGCCCGGGAGAACAGCCAGCGGAAGTTGGCCAGGCCCACCCAGGCGTTGTCAAACATGGGCTTGGCAGGCTTGTAATCCATGAAGGCAGTCAGCCAGCCCCACAGAGGTGCATAGCTGAATAAGAGGATGTACAACAGCATGGGCACGCTCATGAACAACAGCTGCCGCTGCTGCCACAACCGGTGGCCCAGGCTGGCCTGTTTGGGTTTGTATCGTTGCGCGTTCATGTTCCACCACCGCCTTTAACCGGGAAAAAAGGAAAGCCAGCCGCAGGCAGGCTGCGGCTGGCCAGGGATCCCTCAGGACAGCTTGTCGTTGAGCTCCAGGATGATCTTCTGCATGAATTCTTCAAATTCCTTCACGCCGGCGTTGTCCAGCTCCGCCACAAAGGCGTCCCACACGCTGTCAAACTCCCCTGCGGGGGCCATGATGGCGCGGGGCAGGTCCCGGGCCTGGATGTCGGTCATGTGGGTGTTGATGTCCTGGATGTCCGGGAAGGGGTTCAGGTCGATCTGCCAGGCCGCATAATAGGGCTGGTTGGGGGGCGCGGGGCGGAAGAACTCCGCGGGGGTTTTCATGTTGTACTTGGACAGGAATTCCTTGTCGTAGTCCGACATCAGCTCAAAGTAGAGTTCCGGCTGCAGGCCCGGATCCCAGCTGTTGCCGTTGTCCATGGTGCCTTCCTTCTTGGGGGCGTTGTAGAAGAACTGCTTGGCCTTGTTGGCGTTGACCCAGACCGCGTTTTCCGCGTTGGATTTTTGCTCATCCGTACGCAGGAAGCGGCCGTTCTCCACATAATAGTCCTCGCCCTCAATGCCCCAGTGGAAGAGGATCTGCCAGTCGTCATCCAGCATGCGCTCAAACATGTTGACCAGGCGCTCGGGGTACTCGCAGTTGACGGAGATGCCAAAGCCGCGGTTTACGTTGATGATGGGCTGGTCCAGATACTGCTCCTTGGTGGACTCGTCATACACCAGGGGCAGGCCAATGTAGGTGTCCTCAAACTTCTTCTGGGCGTTTAGGGAGTCCGTCGCGTTTTGGAAGTTCCAGTACTGGTCAAACATGCCCAGCACACGGCCGGAGGACAGCTTGGCCAGGTATTGGTCAAAGTTCTGTACCAGGGTGTCCTGGTCAATCAGGCCTTTGTGGAAAACCTCGTTCAGCTTTTGGTAATAGGGCTTGGCATAGGGCTTGTTGTGGAAGACGTCCACCTTGTAGTTGTCATCCCAGTGCACAAACACGCCGCCGTCATTGGGACGCCCCATCAGGTGCTGCACGGGGTTGAGCAGGCAGAAGTTGCGCCAGCCATCCGTCAGGATTTCAAAGCCGCTGGTGGGCAGACCGTCCTCTGTGGTGGGGTGGGCTTCCTTGTAGCGCAACAGCAGGTCAAAATACTGGTCCACAGTCTTGATCATGGGGTAGTTGTCCCAGGCCAGCACCTTTTTCTGGATCCAGAAGGCCGGGCCGTTGGCGTAGTTGACGATGGGATCGTTGTAGATGCGGCCGTAGTTGGGCAGCACGTACAGGGCGCCGTCCACGGTGATGCGCTTCAGGTGGGGCTCGTAATGGGCCCACAGGTTGGGGGTCTTTTCCGGGGTGATGTACTCCAGCAGGTCGATGTGGGCACCGGCGTCAATCAGCTTCTCCGCGCTGTTGGAACCGCAGATCAGATCCGCATAGTCCTGGCCGGCAATCTTGATGCCCAGGGTCTCGTCCAGGTCCCCCGCCAGAAATTCGAACTCGAACTTGATGCCGAACTCCTCTTCAATCAGCTTGTAGATTTTATTGTCGGAGGTGGGCTGGTCAAAAGCGTCCGCAATGAACACGGACACTACAATGGGCTCCTCAGCCCGGGCAGCGTGTGGAATCATCGGGAAAACAAAGGCAAGCAACAACAGGAAAGCCAGGGTCCTAAGCAAGCGTCTCTTCATGAGATCCTCCTTCTTGGCGCTGCAACGCGCGCATTTTGTATGATATCAACATCATATATCAAGCGATCGGGCTGCGACAATGGCGATATATTGCCTGATTTGTTGCTTTTGTGCGTTTTTAAGCAGATTCAGACATGATTTTAAGAAGTTCAACATCAAAGATACAAGGTGAACTTTGCCGGTTTTGGATCATGTTCCTTGTGTTTTGATGAATATGTTCAGGTTGCCAGTTTGTTGCTTCTCATTTACAGCATCCGCTCCATCACTGCAAAATGCTTTACCGGGCGAAAGCCCGCCCTGTCGTAGATGCCCCGGGCGGGGTTGCTTTCCCCTGTGAAGAGGGTGGAGAAGCTGGCGCCGATGTTGATAAACTCCTTTAGCAGCAGGTGGAACAGCACCGTGGCGATGCCCCGGCCGGAAAACCCGGGATCCGTGCAGATGCCGGAGAACCAGCCCCGGCCGCTGGCCTGTTTGTCCACCGGGCCGGTGAAGCCCACCATGCGGCCCTGGTGGGTGGCGGCCAGGATCACCCGGGGATGGGCCTTGGCCAGCTCCTGGCGCAGCACCTCCCGCCAGTAGGGGCTGCCCACCCGGTCGCACAGGGTGTCGTAGTCATACGAAAGGGCGGGGTCGTAGCGCCCAGTCTGGATGCCCTCAGCCGCAAGCCGGTCCCGGCGGGCCTGCAGGTCCTTCAGGGGCTGGTACTCCGCCAGGTTCAAGTACATGGCCACCTCCCGGTGGCGCTCCGCAAAGCCCCGGTTCAACAAAAACACATAGCCCGTGCAGGCGGTATCCACCCCCGGGGCCTTGTTGTGGTCGTGGCCATTGGTGCCTGGAATCAGCCAGTCCAGCTGCACGGGGTTGGCTTCGGCGCAGAGCAGCCTTGTGTGGTGAAGGGCCCGGAAACGGTCTTCCAGGGCGGCAAGCAGGGCGCTGCCGATGCCCCGGCGGCGATGGGCGGGCGACACAAAAAGGCAGGTCAGGTAGCCCGGGGCGCTGTCTGCCTGTTCCCCGGGCAGGAAGGCGGTTTTCCGGGCGCCGTGGACAAAGCCCAGCAGCTGCCCTTCCGATTCCGCCACCAGGAAAAGCCCGGGCGCTGCCCCGGGGCCTTCCAGCAGCTTCAGGCGGAAGGAATCCCTGTCCAGGGGGGCATACACCACCTCGCCGGCCGCCGCGCTGGCGTTCCACAGGGCCAGGGCTGCTTCCAGGTGGCTGCCGGGGTGAAAGGGCCGTATGGCAATACGCCCTGTCCGGTTGTTCTTCAAATCCATTGCACCATCAGGCTTTTCTCCGTTCTCCCGTCGTTTAACACACCCCTCATCAATGCACCACCAGCAGCTGCCCCAGCACCAGGATCACCGTGCCGGCGATGGCCAGCACCAGGCCGGGGGTTTTCATCCCCAGGGCGTACAGGCCCAGGCCGATGCCCAGGGAAAACAGGGCGATGAGGAGTACCCGGGGCACCTCCGGCAGGCGGTGGTCTGCCTTGGGGGCGAGGAAGACGGCCCACAGGGCGATGAAGGCCACCACGGTGAGGATGCCGGCTGCCACGGCCAGGCCGTGGTTCTTGTCCTTGAGCAGCAGGAAGACAATCCGCCCGCTGCCCAGCCACAGGGCGATTTCGACCGCAAACGCCAGGCCGCCCAGGATCCATTCAAAGGGGGTCATGTGCCACCTCCGGGTGCTGTCCAGGTCATTCCAGGGGATTTTCAGGCTTCTGTTATCAGTTTACCCGCTGCCATCCGGTGGACGGTGTCGCACAGGGTGCTGATGTCCTCCGGGTTGTGGCTGGCCAGCAGGATGGTGCGGCCCTGGTTTTTTAGTGTCAGCAGCAGTTTCCGGATGTCCCGGACCCCGTTTTCATCCAGGCCGTTGAAGGGCTCGTCCAGGATCAGCAGCTCCGGCTCCTCCATGATAGCCTGGGCGATGCCCAGGCGCTGGCGCATCCCCAGGGAATAGCTGCGCACCCGTTTGCTGGCTGCCTCAAGCAGCCCCACCGCCTGAAGGGCCCGGTCAATCCGCGCCCGGTCCACCCGGCCGGTGAGGCCCATCAAGAGGGCCAGGTTGCTGCGGCCGGTGTACTGGGGCAGGAAGCCCGGCTGCTCCAGGATCAAGCCCAGGCTGCCGGGGTAGGCGATGTCCTTGCCGATGCGCCGGCCTTTTACCCGCACCTCCCCGGTCTCCGGGCGCACATAGCCGCAGATGCACTTGAACAGCTGGGTCTTGCCGGAGCCGTTGCGGCCCACAAAGCCGTGGAGCTGCCCCTGTTGCACATGGAGGCTGACCGCATCCAGCACCAGGTGGCGCCCGTAGCGCTTGCTGACATCAATCACTTCAATATATGGCTTCATTTTATCTCCTTTCACCTGGCTTTGCGCTGGGTCTGGTTGATGAAGGCCTGCACCGCCGCCCCCAGCAGGGCCAGGGCCAGGATGAGGGCCAGGCTGCCCAGCAGCGCCTCCCCGGTGTCCACCCCAAAGCCGCCGCCCTGGGAAAAGCGCTTGGCCATGCCCCAGTTGATGACCCGGTGGCGGTTGTCCATCAGCAGGGAGTCGTCCCCGGAATGGCGCATGATGGACCAGGCGGCGGGCAGGATGTAGGACAGCAGGGCCAGCCTGCTGTTTCTGCTGATCAGGTACACCAGCATCCCCAGGCCGGTCAGGATGCCCATCTGCAGGGCATAGGCCAGGAGGGCCAGGAGGAGGGGGGCCATGGACAGCATCCGGAAGCCCTGGGCATCCTGGATGGCCAGCAGCAGCCCCCTGTGGCCTCCCAGCACGGCGATCAGGGCGCACAACAGGCCGGAAAACAGGGCGATCGCAAAGCAGCCCAGCAGGTTGGCCGCCACCTTGGACAGCCACCAGGCCGTCTGGGAAGAAAAACGGTAGGCGGTGTAGGGCAGGCGGCTGTCCATGCTGCCCTCCAAAAAGCCCGCAAAGGCCATGCCGCAGGGGAGGAGCTGCAGCAGCCAGAAGGCCGCCGCCTGGGGGCTGATGAACTCGTACCACATGATGCCGCCATACAGCTCATAGACGATAGCCCCCAGACCCAGGTCCCGGTTCCAGGGCTTGATGATGAGGTTCAAGGTCTGCAGGGTGCAGATGGCCACCAGGGCAATGAGGGCCTGGGGGCGCAGCATCATGAGGAGATCCATCTTCAGGCGGTTTTTGTATTTGATGAGCTTGTTCATGGCCGCATCCCGCCCCGCTTGCCCAGGGCAAAGGCCAGGCAAGCCCCGCCAAAGAGGGCCGCCAGCAAAAACTGCGCCAGCTGGCGCAGGCTGTACTGCCACAGGGGGGCTGCGGTGAACAGGTCCGGCGTCTGGATGCGCTGGGGCATCCATTCGTTCAGGGCGCTGCCCACCAGCAGCTGGGACAGGAAATAATAGGCCACCACCGTCACCAGCATGGCCTGCATCTCCCCCATGAAGGCGGAGCAGCCGGCGCAGATCAGGGCCCAGGTGGCAGCGGCAAAGGCCAGGCGGAAGGCGGTGTCCAGGGCCAGGGGCAGGGCCTTGTGCCGGGTCATGAGGGGCAGATAGGTGCTGACCGCCTCCTTCATGTCAACATCCGCCGTGTAGGGACTGTGGCTGTACACGATGGCGCAATAGGCCGCAAAGCCCAGGGCAACCGCCAGGGCTGCCCCCACCACAGCCTGGGACAGGCGCCGCAGCACATAACGGCCGTTTCCGCAGCGCTTAAGCACCAGGGCCAGGTAGCCCCGGCTGCGGTCCTCGGCGCATAAAGTGGCCGCCGGCAGGGCGGCAATGAGGGGCAGCAGCAGATGGATCACATCGCCCCGGGGCAGGGTGAGGAAATACACCACATCCCCCTTGGTGTAATAAGAAAGGCCCAGATAGGACAGCACCCCCATGGCGGCGTACAGGCAGGCAAACAGGGTGAGGGTTGCCCCCCAGTACAGGCCGCCGCCGGACAGCACCCGTTTGAGGTAGGTGTTCATCGGGAGATGTCCCCGGTGAGGGCATCCACATACCAGAGGGTCTCCTCGATATCCGCCATGTTGGCCCGGACCACTGCGAGGGGCTCCTCCCCCTGGTACACAAAGTCCGCCTCCACGCACACCTGCCAGACGGGCAGGGCCAGACCTGCAGCGGTAACCCGGTAAGCGGGCTCCACCGCCTTCACCCGCAAATGGATTTTGACCTGGTTTTTGGCCCAGAAGGCGTCAAAGCTGGGCAGGGCAGCCCGGTTGGCCTGTAAAAACAGCTTGTAGTGGGCAATCTGCCGGTCCATGATCCGGGGCACCGCCGCCTGCCAGGACACGGCAGGGCCCGGCAGCTCCTGGGCGGCTTCCACCACAAAGGGCTCCGGCAAAAAGGCGCAGAGCAGCTCCCCCTCCTGCCCCAGCAGAAAGGCCGCCTGGGTGCCGGCCACCTCCTCCTTTTGGGGCTGATAGCCCGCCAGGTCCAGGGTGGCAACCAGCGGGTAGCCGTTCAAGCGGGACTGGTAACTGACATAGGTTTTTCCCGCACCCTCCTCGGTGCGGAACATCATCTGCAGGATGCGGTCCAGGGCCATCAGGCTGCCCGGCCCGATACGGTCCTGGGTATGCTGGGCCAATTCCGGCAGCCCCAGGGCGGTGATGGGCCGGTCCACCCGGGGCCAGGCAAGGGCATCCAGCAGGGCAGCGGCCTTGCCGGTCGCCGCCTCCTCGTGAAGCGTGTACGGGGGCGCGCCCCGGCCCTGGACATCCGGGAAGAAGTCGCTGTCGGGGCTGCGCTTAATCAGCAGGCCCCCCTCGGTGTAGGGGGGGACGACCACCTCCAGGCCCCCTTCCCCCAGACCCTCCAGGGCTTTCCGGACGTCCGCCGGGTTGAGGGGCACCCGGTGCAAGCGGTATTGATACAGGGGCTGCTCAAACTCCCGCACCGCCGGCAAATCCACCCGCACCTCATAGATGCCCTCATCCATCTGGTACTCATAGGGCGCAGCGGCAGCCGGGCCCAGGGCCAGGATGATCAGCGCCGCCAGGGCAGCGCAGCATGCTTGTTGACAGACTCCGGACATCAAAAAACCCTCCTGTTTCTGTGTTCAATGGGATAGACAGCGGACAGGCGGGTTTTGTTGCGTTGCATCAAAATTATTTCATCATGGCCAGGGGCAGGGCGCGCTGGGGCGGGTAATGGGTGTGGACTTCCTCTGCCAATTCCCCGGTGATGGCAACAAGGCGCACCGACACAAACAGGGGGGTGTTCTGGGTGCCGCCAAAGCTTGTCACCAGGGGCTCCAGGTAGTTCTTGTGATACCAGCCCTCGGGCCGCTGGGCAAACTCCGGGCTCATGGGGGATTTCCGGCTGAAGATGAACTGCCACACCGGCCGCCCCAGCTCCTCTGAGCGGTAGTGGACCGACAGATACAAATCAAAGGCATCCAGCTGCTCCCGGGTCCAGGGCGGGCTGCCCAGGATGGCGGCCTCCGCCAGCTTCCGGGCTGCTTCCTCCGTCAGGGCATCCGCCCCGGGCAGGCTGATCTCCTGGCTCAAAGCCCGGGCCAGGACAGCGGTGCGCAGGTCCGCCGGGCATTCCGGCGCATCATCCCCCAGCTCCCCGGTGAGGAAGCGGGGCAGGCTGTCCCGCCATTTCGCCTGCAGGGCCATCATGCGCAGGCTGTCATAGGGCGGGTCTTTGACATCACGGCGCAGCTGCTCCGCCGGGTGCATCTCCCGGGGCGGGGTGATGGCCGCTACCTGGCCCCCCGGCGTCAGCCGCACCCCGTACATGCCGTCGTTTAAGGGGTCATGGCCCTTGTGGTAGAACACCACCAGCACATCCGGGCTGTCCTCATAGCGTCCGGTCTGCTCATACACCAGGTCCTGTTCCTTCAGCCCCTCCTGGTTCACAAGGGCTTTTTGGGCCAGTTCCCGGGCCTCCTGCTCACTCAGGGCCAGCCCGGTTAAGGGTGCAATCAGGCACAGCAAGGCTGCCGCCATGATGGTCAAGCGTTTCATGTTCAGGTTGTTTCCTTTCATACTGAACGAATGAATAAACGCACGCATGAGCCGAGCAATTTTTTGTCTCCGCTAAGCTGAGTGTAAGGAGGCGTAGCCTCGTCGGGGCTCCCTGTGCTTCCTTTTCACCGTGCAAGCAGGTTGAAGGCGTCCGCTTCGGGTCCCCTCCTCCCGCTTGAAAGCCTGCTTTCAAGCGGAAGGAAGAGTTCCGGAACGCAGTGCGCTGGCGAGCGCGCTCGGCAGCAAACGCAGTGGCGTGAATCCTGACGCAGGGCCGGCTCATGGAAGCGTTTATGAAAGAGTTCAGTATTACTGCGCCACCACCCGGGACAGGGGAAACTGGCGCTCAAAGTTGAAGAGGATGGTACGCAGCCCCTGGTCCAGGTAGGGCAGGGCCTGCTGCCGGATGTGCTCCGGCACCCCGTAATAGGCCTGGGCGATGGAGCCGGTGATGGCGGCCAGGGTGTCGCTGTCCCCGCCGATGCTGACAGCGCCCCGGATGGCGTCCTCAAAATCGGTGGATTCCAGGAAGGCCACGATGGCCTGGGGCACCGTGCCCTGGCTGGACTCGTCAAACTGGTAGTTGTAGCGGATGCTGTCCAGGGTGAAGTTGAGGGGGTAGTAATGGCGGTTGATGTACTCCCGGATGGCCGGGATGCCCTCGCCCTGGCGGGCCATCCAGATGGCGGCGGTGGTGGCCTCCGCCCCCTTCAAGCCCTCCTCATGGTTGTGGCTCACCTCTGTCACCTTCCGGGCCAGGAGGCAGGCCTCGCCGAAGCTGCCCGCGGCCCAGGCGCAGGGGCTGACCCGCATGGCCGCGCCGTTGCCGTAGCTGTTGTAGGGCTTGGGATCGGACTGGTGCAGCCACTTGCCAAAGCTGCCGCCATAGCCCGCGTTGGGGTATTTCCGGCCCAGGCGCTGCATGCTGCGCACCGCGGCCTCCCCCAGGGCCTGGTAGTTGCCGTCGCAGGCCAGGATGGCTTCCGCCACGGCCAGGGTCATGATGCTGTCGTCCGTCGCCTCGCAGTTGGGTGCAAACAGGTCAAAGTCCTTGCTCCGGTGGTTGTCCCACTCAAAGCGGGAGCCCACAATGTCCCCGATGATTGCGCCTATCATGCCGGTTCTCCTTTCCTATGCGCACAGCCCCATGTTTCAGGATGCCGCCGGGGCCGCGCTGGTTTTGATGTGCGGGGTTCTCCGCGCCGGCTGCAGGGCTGCGCCGGCCTCCCCTTCCATTGTGCCTTGTTTGCGCCCTTCGTGCAAGAAAAATTCAGCCCCGCCAAACCAGGGCCGGGGCTGATGGCCGACAGGGCTGCCGGGGCGGAACCCGCCCCTTCACATATCCTCTGTCTTGGTGTGGTCCAGCTTCCAGGCCCCGTCCACCAGCACCAGGTGGTAGCGGAAGTCGTAGCGGCGGGGGGCCATGCCCTGCCAGTCCCAGTGCGAAATGGCCTCCCTGAGGGCTTCTGCCATCCGGGTTTCCTCGGCATCTTCCGGCAGCAGGGCTTTGTTGGCTGCCAAGTAGGCGTTCAGGTTGGAGATGGCCTCCCCCCGCACCGAGTGCAGGCTGATGTCCACCGTGGCCGTCTCCCCCTGCACCTCCTCCCGGCCGTAGGACACCTCCACGGTCTTCAGCAGCTTCTCCAGCACGACCGCCTGGACGGGGTCCTTCATGGCTTCCTGCAAAAAGGCTCCCTGCTGGGGGTCCACCAGGAGCTGGACAGCTGCTTCAAAATCCAGGGCCCGCAGGTGGTTCACCAGGGCCACCAGGCTGGCGGTGGGGCTGTCCGCCGAAGCGGCGGCCAGGGCAAACAGGCTGATGAGGACCAGTACCAGCGCAGCATATTTTTTCATGGGGCACCTCCCTGTGTGTTTCATCCGTGTACCAGCATATACCCCGCCCGGCCTCCCTTCAGAAAACTGCCGCTGCTTCGCCAGCCCGCAGGAATGCGGCAGCGCCGGGTATATTGTTGCATCTGCCGGGGTTTTGGCCCGAACCGGCCCGGTTTTCCTGTTGTACTGGCGCTGTTTCATTCACAAAATCACGGGAAACATGGTATACTTAAGTTTGCGGGCAATTTTTTACACCGCCTGCAACAGCAACACGACAGAAAAGAGGTGGACGGCTTTGGGAGCTACAACGCCATGGTGGATGGTGGTCCTGCTGGGGATGGGCACAGTTTTTGTGGGCCTGGCCCTGCTGGTGGGCCTGTGCAACCTGCTGCGCCTGGCATTCCACAGGGAGCAGCCGGCGGCGCCGGCAGCGCAGCCTGTGATTCAGGAGGCGGCCCAGCCTACAGGGGCAGAGCGCCAGCGCCTGCTGGCCGCGGTCACGGCAGCCATCGCAGAGGCAGAGGGCAGCGATGCCCCCGGGTTTAAAATCGTATCATTTGTAAGGAGATAAGGGTTATGAAGAAATACAAGGTCATCGTGGACGGTCAGGAATACGAAGTGGGCATCGAGGCCCTGTCCGGGGAAGAGCTGTCTGCCCCCAAGGCGGCCCCTGCCGCCCCCGCAAAGCCCGCAGCGGCCGCCGCAGCCGGCGGCGAAGCCGTCAACAGCCCCATGCCGGGCACCATCCTGGCGGTGAACGTCAAGGCCGGGGACGCGGTCAAAAAGGGCCAGGCCCTCATGATCCTGGAAGCCATGAAGATGGAGAACGAGATCAACGCCCCCAAAGACGGCGTGGTGGCCGCCGTCCATGTCAGCAAGGGCCAGGCGGTGGAGTCCGGCAGCTTGCTGTGCACCCTCCAGTAAGGGGCGCCTATGGACACAATCTTGGAGTTCTTCAAGCAAACCGGCTTTTACCAGCTGGCGGGTGACTGGCGTTCCATCGTGATGCTGGCCATCGCCTGCCTGCTGCTCTACCTGGCCATCGCGAAAAAGTTCGAGCCCCTGCTGCTGCTGCCCATCGCCGTGGGCATGCTGTTGTCCAACCTGCCCGGGGCCAACATCTACCACCCCGAGCTGTTTGAGGGCGGCGCGGTAAACTGGGAGCGGCTGGCCGGGGAAGGCGGCCTGCTGGACTACCTCTACCTGGGGGTCAAGCTGGGCATCTACCCCTGCTTGATCTTCATCGGCGTGGGCGCCATGACGGATTTTGCCCCCATGCTGGCCAACCCCAAAAGCCTGCTGCTGGGCGGCGCCGCCCAGATCGGCATCTTTCTAACCTTCGCCGGCGCTGTGCTGCTGCTGGGCTTCACCCCCAATGAAAGCGGCGCCATCAGCATCATTGGCGGCGCCGACGGCCCCACCGCCATTTTCAGCGCCATGAAGATGGCCCCCCACCTGCTGGGCCCCATCGCCGTGGCCGCCTATTCCTACATGGCCCTGGTGCCGGTGATCCAGCCCCCCATCATGCGGGCGCTGACCACCAAGAAGGAGCGGGAAATCCAGATGAAGACCCTGCGCCCGGTGTCCCGGATGGAGAAGATCATCTTCCCCATCGCCGTCACCATCTTCATCGGCCTGCTCCTGCCCTCCGCCACCCCCTTGATCGGCAGCCTGATGTTTGGCAACCTGCTCAAGGAATGCGGCGTCACCGAGCGCCTCAACAAGACGGTGCAGAACGAGCTGATGAACATCACCACGGTGCTGCTGGGCCTCTCCGTGGGCGCCACCGCCACCGCGGGCATCTTCCTGTCCTGGTCCACCATCAAAATCCTGCTGCTGGGGGTCCTGGCCTTTGCCATGGGCTCTGCCGGCGGGGTGCTGCTGGCCAAGTTCATGAACCTGTTCTTAAAAGAAAAAATCAACCCCCTCATTGGCTCCGCCGGCGTCTCCGCCGTGCCCATGGCCGCCCGGGTCTCCCAGGTGGAAGGGCAGCGGGCCAAGCCCGACAACTACCTGCTCATGCATGCCATGGGCCCCAACGTGGCTGGCGTCATCGGCTCCGCCATCGCGGCCGGCATCATGATCGCCCTGTTTGCTTGATGGGAGGTACCTGATGAGCAAAAAACTGTGGATCACTGAAACCATCCTGCGGGATGCCCACCAGTCCCTGGCGGCCACCCGGATGCGCACCGAGGAGATGCTGCCGGCGGCCGCCATCCTGGACGACATCGGCTACTGGTCCCTGGAATGCTGGGGCGGCGCCACCTTCGACTCCTGCCTGCGCTTTTTGAACGAGGACCCCTGGGAGCGCCTGCGCACCCTGAAAAAGGCCATGCCCAAGACCAAACTGCAAATGCTGCTGCGGGGCCAGAACCTGCTGGGCTACAAGCATTATGCCGATGACGTGGTGGACGAGTTTGTGCGCCTCACCCTGAAAAACGGCATCGACGTCATCCGGGTCTTTGACGCCTTGAACGACATGCGCAACCTGGAAACCGCCATGAAAAGCATCAAGAAATACGGCGGCCACTGCGAAGCCTGCATCAGCTACACCACCAGCCCCGTCCACAACGAGGCCTATTTCGTGGAACTGTCCAAGGAGATGGTGAAGGCCGGCGCCGACACCATCTGCATCAAGGACATGGCGGGCCTGCTGCTGCCGGAGGCGGCCTCCAGCCTGGTGACGGAGCTGAAAAAGCACATCGACGTGCCCATCCACCTGCACACCCACAACACCGCCGGCACCGGCGCCCTCACCTACATGGCCGCCGCCTGGGCCGGGGTGGACATCGTGGATACCGCCCTGTCCCCCCTGGGCAGCGGAACATCCCAGCCCGCCACGGAAAGCCTGGTGGCCGCCCTGGAAGGCGGGCCCCGGGACACGGGGCTGGACCTGAAAAAGCTCACCGAGGCCGCAGGCCATTTCCAGAAGGTGGCCGCCCGCCTGGAGGCGGAAGGCTTCCTGGTGCCCGGCCAGGTGCTGCGCCCGGACGTGAAGGCCCTGATCTACCAGGTGCCCGGCGGCATGCTGTCCAACCTCCTAAGCCAGCTGAAAAGCGCCAACGCCATGGACAAATACGAGGAGGTGCTGGCGGAGGTGCCCCGGGTGCGGGCCGATTTCGGCTACCCGCCCCTGGTGACCCCCACCAGCCAGATCGTGGGCACCCAGGCGGTGTTCAACGTGCTCCAGGGGGAGCGCTACCGCTCCTTCACCAAGGAGTCCCGCGCCCTGTTAAAGGGCGAGTACGGCCGCCTGCCCGGTGAAATCAACAAAGAGGTGCAGAAGATGGCCCTGGGCGAGGAGGAGATGCTCACCGTGCGCCCGGCGGACCTGATTGCGCCGGAGATGGACAAGCTGCGGGAGGAAAGCCGCGAATTTGCCCGGAGCGAGGAGGATGTGCTCAGCTACGCCCTTTTCCCCCAGGTGGCGGAGAAATTCCTGCGTGAGCGCAACAACCCCGCCCCCAAGGCCGCCCCGGCAGCCGCGCCCCAGGCCAGGGATGAGGTCCGGGTGCTGCACGTGCTGGACCGGGCGTAATACCATCGAACCTTCCTAAACGACAAGATCAAGCAAGGGGTCCTGCATCGGCGGGACCCCTTGTTTTATGTGCTTTTTTATATGCTTTGCTTTCTATTCATTCCAGTCATTTTCTATTCATTCTATTCAATCCAATGCTTCAATAAACCCAGCAGCTTGCCCCCCTGTTGCCTAAGGCTTCACAATCCCCGATGCAAACTCCTTCAGGAGGGCCTCGGCGTCCTCCCCGGGGCGCACCGCCCGCAGGGCCAGGGCCAGGCGCTCGTCATCGTCTGCGCCGTGGCAGGTTACCAGGGTGAGGAGGCGGTCCCCGGCATACACCTGGGTGGGAAAATGCAGGGCGGAGTGCGCCCGCAGCCAGTTCACATAGCTGCCCATGGCCTCCTCCCCGTCAAAATTGGCCTTGATCGCATCAAAATACAGGGGGTGCCGGGGGTCGACGGAAAAGACCGTCAGGGCATAGGGCACATAGCGTGCATCCTGGTAGAGGGTATCAAAGGTGAACACCGGCTGGGTTTTCAGCATCTGCCCGTCCAGCAGCCGGGCCAGCTTGCCGAACATGGTGCCGTTTTTCATGTTGTGGCCGTGGAGGATCAGGTTGCGGTCACGGGGGCGGATGCTGTTGTCCTGGTCCAGGAACACGGTGCCCGCCACGTTTTTCTCGCCATTGAAGCCCCGGTACATATAGTGCTCGTTGTCCCGCTGCACCACGGCAAAATCAATCTCCGGGATCAGGGAGTAGGACAGCCAGCCCACGGTGTCGCTGTTGCGGCGCACAAGGGGCAAAAAGCGGTCGTCCATGACCTGGCGCTCCGCCGGCATTTCAAGCTGCGCCTGGGAAGATTCCGGGGCCTCAGCCCCTTGAACCATGTTTCCCTGGGCAGCAGCTTCCGCTGCTGCCGGGGCAGTGGAGGCTTCCGGCAGCAGGCTGGCCGGCGCGGCATCTGCCGGGTTCTGCGTCGCCTGGCCCCTAAACAGCGCCCGCTGGGCGGCCTGCTCCTGCCGGGTCTTGTGCCCCTGGATCAGGTAGCTCACCAGCAGCACCACCGCCGCTAAGGCCAGGGCCGCCCCTGCAATGCCCAGGGCGCGGGGAAGCCAGCCCGGGCGGGCTGCCGGCCGGCCCCTGTGTTTGGCGCTGCGCTTGTTCCTGCCGCTTTGCATGCCGTCCCTTTCTGCAGGGCTTCTGCGTTTGTGATAGGGGAATTGTAGAAAACCTGTGCTGGTTTGTCAACGAGGGTGCAGGATTGCCTGCAAGCCCGCACCGATGTTTTTATTATGTTTTCCGATGTGTGGCCTCTGGACCGCCAGCGGATGCGCCCGCCCGGCTCCCTGCTGTTTGTACAATTTTCGACAACAATCTTGTCATTTCAAGGGAAGCTTCAGAATATAGCAGAAAGATACATCTTTGCGCTTTTCCATCATAATTTGCTTTTCGTTGTAAATTCAGGGAATTTTGACTGTCTACCCATCCTTTGTTAGAATTCGATACAGATATCATGCCATTACAGTATATTTTGTCAAAATAAATTTTCTTTAATCAGCATCACAACGCAAGAAGGGAAGGGTACATCATGAAGGGCATCGTCAAACGGGTCTTGTTTATTACCGTGTTGCTGTGCCTGGCTGTCATCTGGGTTGCCGGCGGCGAAGGCGACCCCCAAAACCCGCCAGAGCAATCCAGCAGTGTCCGCAAGCTATACTGGCTGCCAACAGGCAATCCAAAGGATACCTCCACCCACATCAACAGCAACCCTGCTGACAACCGCGAAACCACCTACACCATGCGGCTGGAGTTTTCCTTTGGCACGAAAACGGATCCGGACATCCCGCCAGGAGGCATTGAAATCAGGATTCCCCGCTATATCTTCAAGGACCGTGGCGGCAACCCCATCATCAATTTCAACACCCTGATACCCAGCTCCTCAAATCCCAACCACGGGCAAACCTACCACTACACCGAGGACGATGATCACATCGTCATCACCAACGCCGTCACCACCAGCCCTGCCGGCAGCCTCCAGGCAGACTTCAGCTACTCCTTCATGCCCTGGCAGGTTAAACACGACACCGAGACAGAAGGCCTCACGGCCACCTTCACCGTAAGGCGTCCGAATCAGGAACCGGACCCGGATAATGAACCCTCCTCTCCGCCGCTGTCCATCAAGTTCGAAAACCACGCCACGCACATAAAACCTGAAAAAACAGGCAAGGCGTCCAACCCAGAAAACTGGCCGCCGGTGCTGAGAGATGGTCTGAACATTAATCACGATGATTATATCTACGTCCAGTGGTCCGTCAAGCATTACGCCGATCAGTCAAACACCGAGCCCTTCACCCTGGATGTGGAGGACATCCCCGATCCTGCAGGGGAGTTAATCGGCTGGCGGTCCGGAAACAATGTAGACCCCGGCACCACCGTCAGGGGCAATCTCACAGATTATCATAACGAAAACAACAAGGATGTGGGTACCTTTCGCAAGTCCCGTGTTTCCTTCCCCAAAGCCTCCAACCCGCTTGGCGCCAGTGGTTATTACAGATTCCAGGACGTTTTGTATTTCCGCTACGAGCGGGAAAATCTGACCTTCGTAACCCTGGCAAACGGCGACAGGGTCGCCAAGCTGAAAAACACCTTCCGCTCCACCCTCAACGGGGTGGACAAGAGCAAAATTATCATGGAAAGCACCGCCGAGTTCGACTACACCGAAAAAGTGTACAATCCGGAGCCAGGCGATAAAACATTCGAGAAAACAGGCGGCGGCACCCACCTGGGCTATGTCAACAAACTGAGAAAGGAAGCCGAGCTGCCTGAGGCAGACCGCAGCTTTATCGACCTGTCCTACGGGAGAACGATCTTCCAGCTGAATGAAAACACCAGTGCACCGGAACTGGTTTACGATGCGTCCACAAACCAGATGTATCCAAGCGATGTGAAATGGACCACTGTCATCACGGACGATACCTTCAGCATCAAGGCAAACAACAAGGAGCGCCCCCTGGTCCCGGGTGAATACCAGATCACCGGCGTCACCTTGAACGCCCTGTGGGATCACCTGCTGAAAAAGGACGTCGCCGACGGCTATGTCATCGATGTCAAACCGCGGAATGATGATACCTATGTTGCCCCCCAGCTGGAAATCAAACAAAACGGGGTATGGCGCCCCTTTGGCACCTTCTCTGCCGACCCGAATTCAACCAGCACATTACACAACCGGTTTACCTATTTCGAAAGTGGCGCAACCATACCAGTCACTTACGCGGACAAAATCCCCTTGCCCGCAGGCGTGGAAGGCGTGCGGCTGACTCATACATCCCATTCCGCAAAGGTCTATTTTAGCGTGCAGCTGCACCTGGCCCTCAGGCCCACCGACGAACTGATGGCCTTCATCGGACCTGCCAATGATGTTGCGGTCATCAACAACAAAATGGACTACGAGGTAAAGGATGCTGAAGGTGATCTGGTTACCAGCGGCTTTTCAACTGCCTCCTTTAACCTGCAAGGGTACCGGGGCACTTCCGTACTCAGCAAGACCATGAATCCACCCGTGCAGGACAGAATCCTGCCCCGGTTTACCCTGGATGTCCGGATCACTGCCAATGAAAGCCTGGCTTTCACAGGCAGATATGATGAAGAATACGAGGAAATCAAGGCGATGGGGGTGCAGGCAGAGCACCGCCAGGCAGTGTTTTATGACCTGCTGCCACCAGGCACCCACGTGCTGCCGGGCAGCATCAGCCTGTCGGATTCCAAGCTCACCAACCCGCCCAACATCTCCCAGATTCCCTTCATCACCGCCACCTATGACAACTGGAGGGGCAGCGGACGCACCCTCCTGGTGGTGACCGCCACCGTGCGGCTGGGGGAAGAAAACTATTATTACAACCTCTCCAGCAACAGCATCAACTCCGGCATGACGCTGAGATACACCCTGGTGTATCCCTTTGGCGAAATGCCCAACTGGGGAACCACGCTGAGAAACTACGCCGCCTACCAGCTCAAGGCCCAGGGGGAAACCATGTGGACGGGCAGGCCAGATGACGGCGGAACCCTGCCAGTCAACATCAAGCCCCTGATGTCCGACCTGGACAACAACGGCCCCAACCCGCAGAAAAAGAATTTTCTGTATGCCACTGCCAATCGGAGCGTCGATCCCCTCACCTTCTACGAGAGCGGCTTCCAAAAATCGGTTAAAGCAGCAGATGATGACAACTACAGTGACTACACCGAGGTCCAGGGCGGCGGCATGTACACCTACCGGCTGCGCCTCAGCAACGGTCAGGACACAAGGTCCCGGAACATCGTGATGTTTGATACCCTGGAGGACGCCTATGACGATGCCACCCCAGCCGAGCGGGAAAACAACGCCATCTGGTACTGGCAGGGCACCTTTGAAGGGGTGGATGTCGCCAATGCCATTAGCCGCGGCATCCGTGTCCAGGTCTATTATTCCGAGCAGGTCCTGAAAAACCTCGACCAGGATGGCTGCGCCCCGCTCCGGGATCTGACTAATACAGCAATCTGGCAGCCCCTCACAGCGGACACAGACAAAAGCAAGGTGAAAACCATCGCCTTTGACCTGACCACAAAAACCGACGGCACCCCCTTTGTGCTGGACAAAGGCCTCTCCATGTTACGTGGGCATCAACATGCGGGCCCCCATCAATGTCAAGGAACGGCTCAACCCTGTGGATCACGCCTACAACAGGGCGGTGAATCAGGTTCAGCTTGTCAATGTGGACACAGGCCAATCCGAAACAAGCGTGGAAAAAGCAAACACCGTCAAGGTCAAACTGCGGGAAACGGATATGCACATCGGAAAATCCAGCATCCCGGAAAGCGGCACACAGGACCAGCCGCGCCTGGTGTATGCCGGGCATACCATCACCTACCGCATCAGCGCAGGCAACGATAACAGCAGGGAAGCCATCACCAACCTGTGGCTGGAGGACCGCATCCCCCAGGGCCTGAAGCCCCGTTTGGACAGCATCAAGATCATTGAACACCGGGGCCAGTCCACCATGATGGCTGTCCCCCTGGCGGGCAACACCCTGGGTGTTACGCTGCTTTCTTCTCCCGAGGACCCCAACCACCTGGTATTCGAAATCGACAGGCTGCTTCCCGGCCAGGCCTTCACATTTGAGGTGGAAACAGAAGTTCTGCTGCCGGATGACCTGGAATGCAACGGCGGCATCGCCCTGGACAACCAGGCAAAGATCACCCGGGTCTTCGGCCAGGAGCTGACCGGGCCCAACATCAAATACAGCGACATCACCCATCACCAGCGGGTATGCACAGCCGTGGTTCTGGAGGGCCTCAAAACCCTCGAAAACCGGCCCATCCTGTCCACAGACGTTTTCGAGTTTGTATTGAAGGATGAAGACGGCAAGGAGCTCCAGGTTGTCAAAGCCGACACAGATGGTGCGTTTGCCTTTGATAAACTCAGTTATTTTGAGCCAGGCACCCACACCTACACGGTTTCTGAGGTGCAGGGCACACAGACCGGCATCCTATACAGCCAGGACATCTATAAAATCACTGTCACAGTTATATTTAATGAAACAGCGGGGCTCTTTGCTGAAGCATTGTACGAAAAGGTTGCCGGTGAAAACAGCAGAACCCCGGTGCCGATGGTCTTCAACAATGTGTTTGAGGCCGCAGGCAGCTACCAGCCAAAGCTCAAAAAATTGCTGGAAGGCCGCGGCATTGGAGTTGAGGAGTTCAGCTTCACCCTCTACCAGGATTATGGGACAGACCAGCAAAAAGCCCTGGAGACCGTTTTTGTCACAGCGGACGGCGACATCCTGTTCCGCGAGCTGGCATTCGACCAGGATGACCTGGATTTCTCGGAAGAAAACCTGAACGGCGAAACCACCCGCACCTACACCATCATCGAAAACGACCCCGGGCTGCCCTTCGTCACCCCTGACGGCAAAATCATCACCCTCACCCTCACCCTCACCAATGACGGCAGCGATGTGATTGCCATTGATGCCGCCTTCACCGATAAGGACGGCATTGACGACAATGACAGCACCTTCACCAACAAATACGAGCCCACCGACAGCTTCACACCGGCGTTGACCAAGAAGCTCACCGGCCGGGACATCAAGGAAGGGGATGAGTTCAGCTTCACCCTCTACCGGGATTACGATACGGAGCAGGAAGAAGTCATCGAGATCGTAAAGGCCATCTTTGACGGCCAAGACGGCACCATCACCTTCTCTGCATTGAATTATGCGCTGAAGGACGTGGGGGAGCATGTCTACACCATCATCGAAAACGACCCCGGGCTGCCCTCCGTCACGCCCGACGGCAAGACCATCACCCTGACCGTGACAGTGGCGGACACCGGGGCAGGCCTGACGGTCACCGGCGACTATACAGATGATGACGGCATTGACGACAATGACGACACCTTCACCAACAAATACGAGCCCACTGGCAGCTTTACGCCGAAGCTGACCAAGAAGCTCACCGGCCGGGACATCACAGAGGGCGAATTCACCTTCTCTCTTAAGGATGAAGCCGGCAAGACCCATACCGCTAATGCGAAGGCGGATGGCAGCATTGTTTTCCCTGAATTGGTATTCACCCTGGACATGCTCAACGAGAAAACGGAGGACAATCCCGACAGAGAAACGGTGTTCACCTACACCATCACGGAGGACACCCCCAACCCCGCCATCCCCTTCGTCACCCCCGACGGCAAAATCATCACCCTGACCGTGACGGTGACGGACACCGGGGCAGGCCTGACGGTCACCGGCGCCTATACAGATGAAGACGGACAACCCTTGGATCCAATCTTCGTCAACAAATACGAGCCCACCGGCAGCTTCGCGCCGAAGCTGACCAAGAAGCTCACCGGCCGGGACATCGCAGAGGGCGAATTCACCTTCTCGCTGACGGATGAAGCCGGCAACATCCTGACCGCCGCTGTCCTGGACGACGGCACCATCACCTTCCCTGCCTTGTATTATGCACAGAAGGACGTGGGGGAGCATGTCTACACCATCATCGAAAACGACCCCGGGCTGCCCTCCGTCATCCCCGATGGCAAGACCATCACCCTGACCGTGACGGTGACAGACACCGGGGCAGGGCTGGAAACTACGGGACGCTACACGGATGATGACGGCATTGTCGGCAACGATGAGCAGTTTATTAACAGCTATGTGACGCCGGAGCCCTCCGAGACCCCGGAGCCCAGCCCCTCGCCTGAACCCTCCGTAAGCCCGGAGCCCAGCCCCTCAACCGAACCCTCCGAAACCCCGACACCCAGTCCCTCTCCAGCGCCTTCTGCATCGCCTACACCTACACCAAGCCCCACCCCGACGCCTTCTGCGTCTCCTTCGCCTACACCAAGCCCTACTCCTGCAGTGACGCCGGAGCCCTCCGAATCTCCGGAACCCAGTCCCTCGCCAGCGCCTTCTGCATCGCCTACACCTACACCAAGCCCCGCCCCGACGCCTTCTGCAACCCCAACACCTACGCCCAGCCCCACCCCGACGCCTTATGCAACGCCAACGCCGACACCCAGCCCTTCCCCAGCGCCTTCTGCATCGCCTACACCTACGCCAAGCCCCACCCCGACGCCTTCTGCGTCTCCTTCGCCTACACCAAGCCCTACTCCTGCAGTGACGCCGGAACCCTCCGTAAGCCCGAAACCAAGCCCCACGCCGGAGGACCCGGAGGTGACCCTGGTGCCGCCCAGCCCCACGCCGGCGCCTTCTACATCGCCCTCGCCTGCACCCAGCACCACACCGACGCCTTCTTCGTCGCCGTCGCCTACACCAAGCCCCACCCCTGATGTGACGCCCCGGCCCACCGATCCGCCCAGGCCCAGCTATCCGCCCCTGGAAGTGGTGCTGGAGGCCCGGAAGGTCCTCACCGGCGGCAGCCTCAAGGCGGGCCAGTTCCAGTTCCTTCTGAAGGACAGGGCGGGCAAGGCCCTGGAAACTGTCAGCCATGACGGGGAAGGCCGCATCACCTTCAGCCCCAGGCGCTTCAGCAACCCGGGAGACTTCGTGTACAGCGTCACGGAGCAGACGGGAACCGACCCGGACATCCAGTACGACACCACCGTGTACCGGGCCATCATCCGGGTGCGGGCCCAGGGGGACCGCCTCACCGCCACGGTGGACCTGGAGCGGAACCGCACCCCCTACGGCGGCGACATGGTCTTCACCAACCGCAAACCCGTGCCCCCCACCGGGGACAAACACCTGCAGCTGCCCCTGGCACTGGGCACCGGTGCCGCCCTGCTGCTGCTGGCCTACGCCCTAATCCAGCGCAAACAAAGAAGAGGCAGCTGATACAGTGCCCAACCCTGCCGCTTCCCCGCACCCCGGGGAAGCGGCCTTTTGATACAACTATAATAGGATGTCATACTAAACACACGAGTTCATGCACTCATGGATCGAGGGTTTTTGATGGCTCTGCTAAGTCGAA
>DAITOE010000006.1:0-26155 GCA_036834245.1 Clostridia bacterium
GCCAGTTCAACCGCAAGTCCTTCACCACCGGCCACACCGGCTTTGGCATGCCCTTCACCACCTGGCCGGACCGCTCCGACGTGCCCCGCAGCGCCGCCCGGCCCCTGCGCTACCTGAGCCGCTATGTCACCGTCACCCAGGGGGAGGTCTTCTACACCACGGAGATGCTGGCCATCCTGGAGGGGATGGAGCGGGGCCCCGCCGGCAACACCAGCCTGGCTGCCGCCTTCTCCCTGGCCCAGGAGCTGCCGGAGGACCAGATCCTGGTGGTCCAGGAGACCGAGTACACCGGGGCCGGCAAGCACCAGAACGCCCAGCTGGATTTCGCAAGGAAAAACGGCGTCACCATCACAATCGGCGACCCCCTGGACCAGGTGCCCGGGGAGAGCATCACCCTGCCACAGCACCCCGGCCAGATCAAGGCCCGGGAACTGGACCTGTCCCGCCTGCGCCGCTCCCTCATCAAGCATGCCCTGGGGGACAGCGCCGCCATGCCCGTAGAAAAAGACATCGCCTTCCTGTCTGAGGAAACCGGCGCCGGCCTCGACCAGACCCGCGCCATCATCAAGGAACTGCTGGAGGAAACGCCATGAAACGACCCGATGAATACAATGCCCGCGCCGCCCATTTGAAGGGCCTCACGGACGAGCAGCTCCACGAGCGCTTCTGGGAGCTGGCCAAGCACCTCACCGACCCCCTCTTGAAAATGGGCTGGGAATACACCAGCCCCTCTATCGAGCGCAGCGTCCTGTTGCGCATGGGCTTTTCCTCCCTGGAGGCCAAGGCCCTGGTGGACGCCTGCCTGGAGCACGGCCTCCTGGGCCATGGAGCAGGCCATGTGGTCTACAAGGCCAGCCGCGCCTGGAACAAGGACATCCGGGAGACCGGCCTGGCCCTCATCGCCCTGCCGTCCTGGGACGAGGTCAAAAACATGTTTGAAGGAGGGGCGAAGGATGTCTGATTACAAATTGAATCCCGACCAAGCCCTGGATGTCCGGGAAATCCTGAGTGACCTTGCGAACTACCGCCCCCGCCGCCGGGGCTGGACCTGGCGCAAGCCCGCGCCGGGCCTGAAGATGGGCAGCTTCACCTACCGGGACGCCACCGAGCCTTTGAAGCGCTCCGTGCCCCTGCCCCCCGCCCACCACTTCGGCAACATCGACCCCCAGCCCGCCCCCGTCATCACCACGGAGATTGCCTCCGGCCGCTTTGAGGACGACATCCGCCGCATGCGCATGGCCGCCCACCACGGGGCCGACCACATCATGGTGATCCGCACCGCGGGCCAGAGCCATTTTGACAGCCTCATCGAAGGCACCCCCCAGGGGGTGGGCGGCGTGCCCATCACCCGCAAGCAGGTGCGCGCCCAGCGCAAGGCCCTGGACTACATCGAGGACGAGGTGGGCCGCCCCATCAACTACCACTCCTATGTCTCCGGCGTGGCCGGCCCCGAGATCGCCGTCCTCTTTGCCGAGGAAGGGGTCAACGGTGCCCACCAGGACCCCCAGTACAACGTCATCTACCGCAACATCAACATGCTGCGCTCCTTTGTGGATGCCTGCGAAAGCAAGCATGTCATGGCCTGGGCGGGCATCGCCCAGATTGACGGGGCCCACAACGCCAACGCCACCGCCCGGGATGCCTGGAAGGTGATGCCGGAACTCATGGTGCAGCACGCCATCAACTCCCAGTTTTCCATCGGCTGCGGCATGCGCAGGGACCTCATCTGCCTGTCCACCGTGCCCCCCACCGCCACCCCCGCCCCCTGCATGTACTACGATCTGCCCTATGCCGTGGCCCTCAGGGACCTCTTTGCCGGCTTCCGCATGCGGGCCCAGATGAACACCAAGTACATCCAGTCCTCCGTCCGGGAGGCCACCGTCACCCACGTGCTCAACATGCTCGTCTCCAAGCTCACCAGCGCCGACATCCAGTCCACCATCACCCCGGACGAGGGCCGCAACGTGCCCTGGCACATCTACAACATCGAGGCCTGCGACACCGCCAAGCAAACCCTGGTGGGCTTGGACGGCCTGATGGACATGGTGGAGCTGAAAACAGACGGCTACCTGAAGGACAAAGCCCGGGAGCTCAAGGAGCGGGCCATCCTCTTCATGGAAGAGATGCTGGAAAACGGCGGCTATTTCAGGGCCGTGGCCGAGGGCCAGTTCGTGGACTCCGGCCTCTACCCCGAGCGCAACGGCGACGGCATCGTCCGGGCCATCGACGGCGGCGTGGGCGCCGGCACCCTCATCCAGCGCAAGGAAGACTACCTGGCCCCCGTCACCGCGCACTTTGGCTACAACAACATCCTCCAGTACGGCCTGGACATGGGGGAGGACCCCAGTGACTTAATCGGCGGCTGCACCTTCCAGAAGCCGGAGCTCATCCAGTACATCGACGAGCTGGACGAGGAGGACAACGTCTACCGCCGCATGGAGGAGACCGAGGCCTTCCGGCAGCCCGGCGGCGAGTACTTGAAGCCCGAGATGGAATGGCTGGCTGACGGCACCGTCATGCTCACCATGTTCTTCCCCACCTCCGAAAAAATCGCCGAGGCCGCCGCCCTGGAGGCCGCCCGTCGCATGAACCTGGAGGAGGCCGAGATCATCTCCCGGGAGATCATGCACCCCGTGGACGGCACCCGCATCGAACTCAAGGCCAAGGTGCCCTTTGAACTGAAGATTTCCGAACTGGAAATCCAGGAGGACCCCGAGGTCTATTCCGATGACGAGCTGCGCGCCGCCTTCGAGGAAAAACCCATGACCGTGGTCTGCGGCACCGTGGGCGAGGACGAGCACTCCGTGGGCCTGCGTGAAATCATCGACATCAAGCACGGCGGCATCGAGAAATACGGCATCAAGGTGCACTACCTGGGGACCTCCGTGCCCCCGGAGAAGCTGGTGAATGCCGCCATCGAGCTGGGCGCCCAGGGCATCCTGGCCTCCACCATCATCAGCCACGACAACATCCACTACAAAAACATCGCCCTCATCGACCGCCTGGCCCGGGAACACGGCGTCAGGGACAAACTGGTCTTCTTGGCCGGCGGCACCCAGGTCACCCCCGAACTGGCCCGGGAAGCCGGCGCTGACGAAGGCTTCGGCCGCGGCTCCAAGGGGCCCCATGTGGCCACAGCCCTGGTCAAGCTCCGCAAGGACTGAGGACAGAGAACGGGGGGACGAAGGACCCTGGAAACTTTCTTGAAAGAAAGTTTCCAGACCTTCAAAGAACTTTAGCATTTTCAACATAAGCAGGGCATAGCGCCACCTGATGTATCTTCATCAGGGGTGCTTGCCCATTCAGGTGAATGGGGTCGAGGGGGCTGGCCCCCTCGTGGGTCCAGGGCAAAGCCCTGGGGCTCCCTCGCCCTTTCGCTTCTACGGAAGGAAACTGCGTGAACACAAAGCTTGTGCAGGTAGACGCGCTGGTGGCGGAGATCGGCTCCACCACCACCCTGGTGAGCGCTTTTGACGGCCTGGAGAAGGCCCCGGTGTTTGTGGGCCAGGGGATGGCCCCCACCAGCGTGCTGGAGGGGGATGTCACCATCGGCCTGCAAGCTGCAGTGGCGGACTTGAAGGCCAGGCTGGGGGCAGAGGAATTGACCTGGCGCAGCATGCTGGCGGCATCCAGTGCAGCCGGCGGCCTGTCCATGAGCGTCCACGGCCTGGTGTATGACATGACGGCCCGGGCGGCCCAGATGGCGGCCCTGGGGGCCGGTGCTGTGGTGCGCCAGGTGACGGCGGGGAAGATGGGCCGCTATGAGCAGGAGGCGCTGCGCAAGCTGATGCCCAACCTGATTTTGCTGGCTGGCGGCACGGATTATGGCGACCGGGAGACCGCGGTGTACAACGCCTGGCAGATTGCCCAGCTGCGCCTTGATATCCCCGCCCTGTATGCCGGGAATGTGGCGGCAGCGGATGAGGTCAGGGATATCTTTGAAAAAGAGGGCCAGCCCCTCACGGTGATTGAAAACGTCTACCCCCGCCTGGACCAGTTGAACATCGAGCCGGCTCGGCGGGCCATCCAGGATTTGTTTGAAACCCACATTGTGAAGGCCCCGGGGATGGGGCGCATCCGGGAGATGGTGGGGGGCACCATCCTGCCCACCCCCGGCGCGGTGATGGAGGCCCTGCGCATGCTGCACCCGGTGCTGGGGGACCTGCTGGCGGTGGACATCGGCGGCGCCACCACGGACGTGCATTCAGCGGCCCAAGGCAATGAGGAGATTGCCCGGATCCAGACCCAGCCGGAGCCCTTCTTCAAGCGCACCGTGGAGGGGGACCTGGGCACCTTCGTCAACGCCGGCCAGCTGGCCGGGCTCATCGGTGGCGTAAAGATCGACCGGGAGCTGGGGATGCCCCATGGTGACCTGATGGCGGCCTGGCCGCCCATCCCGAAGACAGCAGAAGAGCAGCGCCTGGCAGCCATCCTGGCCCGGGAGGCGGGCAGCCTGGCCATTCAGCGGCACGCGGGCAAGATCCGCCAGGTGTTTTTGCCGGAGGGCCGCAGGCGCTATGCCGAGGGCAAGGACTTAAGCGAGGCGGGCACCCTGATTGCCACCGGCGGCGCCCTGACCCGGCTGGAAGGCAGGCGGGCCGTGCTCAAGGCCCTCAGGGACTTGAACGGCGCCGGGCAGATGCTCTACCCCGCACCGGGCGCCCTGACGGTATTGACAGACAGCCACTACCTGATGGCGGCCCTGGGTACCTTGAGCCGGATGTACCCCGAGGCAGCCCTGAAGCTGCTGCTGGACAGCCTGACAAAGGAGGAGCTATGAACGGTAAATACCCGGTGATTGAGGCCAACCTGGGCCTGCTGCGCCGCAACGTGGCGGTGATCAAGGCCGCCTGCGACCGGCATGGCGTGCAGCTGGCGGCGGTCACCAAGGTGACCTGTGCCGACAAACGGATTGCCGACGCCCTGGTGAAGGCCGGGGTGGACATGCTGGCGGATTCCCGGACGGAGAACCTGGGGCAATTGCCCAGGAATGTGCCCCGGCTGAGCCTGCGCATCGCCGACCCCCGCCAGGCGGAGGACATTGTGCTCAACAGCGAGGTCAGCCTCCAGTCCGGCATCCCGGCCATCAAGGCCCTGGGGGAGGCGGCCAAGCGCCTGAAGAAGCACCACCACATCGTGCTGATGATCGACCTGGGGGACCTGCGGGAGGGGATGTATTACATTGACCGTGCCCTGATCCATGAGGTGGCGGCTGCGGTAATGGCTTGCAGCCACCTCACCCTCACCGGGGTGGGCACCAACCTCACCTGCTTTGGCGGCATCCTGCCGGACGACAACAACCTGGGCATCCTCCTGGACATCGCGCAGGACATCCGGGCGCGCCACGGCATCTCCCTGCCCCTGGTCTCCGGCGGCAACTCCAGCTCCCTTCACCTGCTCTTTGAAGGCAGGCTGCCAAAGGGCATCAACCACCTGCGTATCGGCGAGGGCCTGATGCTGGGGATGGACACCTCCATTGGCCAGCCCTTTCCCCAGCTGTCCCAGCAGGTCTTCACCCTGAAGGCCCGGCTGGTGGAGGTCTACGACAAGCCCTCCAAGCCCGAGGGCAAGACGGGGCCCAACGCCTTTGGGGAGGAAGTGCATTTTGAGGACCTGGGCCCCATGCGCCGGGGCATCCTGGCCATCGGCCGCCAGGACACCGACGCCGAGGGCTTAAGGCCGCTGGATGAGAACGTGGCAATCATCGGCGCCAGCTCCGACCACCTGCTGGTGGACCTGAGCCGCGCGCTCCAGTACCAGGCGGGGGATGCCCTCAGCTTCACCCCCAGCTACGGCGCCCTCTTGAAGGCCTACACCAGCGCCTATGTGGCCCGGGAAATCACCCGGGGATGAGGGCAGACAAGCTGGACAAAGCGGTGCAGGGCTTCCTGGCCCTGATGCAGGAGCGCCATGATGTCCTGGGGGCCATGCTGACCGGCTCCTATGTGACAGGCACCATGATGCCCCACTCGGACATCGATGTGTTTTTCATCTGGCAGGATGAAGGCCGGAGCATGCGGGGCTGCACCGTCTTTGAAGGGGTGGCGTTTGAGTACTTCTTTTCCCCTGTGTGGAAATACCGGGACCGCCTGAAAAAAGACCTGGTGGCCCAGCAGATTTACGCAAAAGGCCGGATTGTGTTGGACACAGGCGGCGTGTTCCAGGCCATCAAGGAGGAGGCCCTGCGCAGGGTGGCGGCATACGCCCCGGTGCTGAGCCCGCAGGACCGGGCAGACCTCAGCTTCCAGGTGGAAACCGTCATGAAGGACGGCCTGGACCTGCAAATGGCCGGCAGGGGAGAGGACTTCCGCTTCCTGGCCGGGAAGAACATCCCCTTCCTGTGCGACGTGGCGGCCAAGGTGCACAAACAGTACCCGGTGTATCAGAAATACGCCATGGAGCAGTTGCGCGCACTGGACCCCAGCCTGGCAGCCCATCTCCGCAGCCTGTATCAGGCGGCAGCAGGCCAGGAGCTGCTGGCGGCCTGGCAGGCCCTGTGCAGCCATGTGCTGGGGCTGCTGGGGGATGTGGACAACAGCAATTATCAATCCGTCGTGATGATTTCAGAAAAGGAGAGCACATAAATGGACACCATCGTCATCGCCCTGGGGGGCAACGCCCTGCAATCCGGCAAGGGCCCGGCGGACGCAGCCAGCCAGCTGGCCGTGGTCAAACAGACCGCGCTGCAGCTGGTGGAGCTGCTCAAGGCCGGCCACCGCCTGGCCATCGTCCACGGCAACGGGCCCCAGGTGGGGCGCATCGTCCTGCAAAACGAGGCGGCCGCGGAGATCACCCCGGCCATGCCCTTTGACGTCTGCGGCGCCATGAGCCAGGGCATGATCGGCTACCACATCCAGCAGGCCCTGGGGGAAGCCATGGCGGCGGCCGGCATCCCGGGCCAGCCGGCAACCCTGGTGACCCAGGTGCTGGTGGACCCGGCGGACCCGGCCTTTCAGCAGCCCACCAAGCCCATCGGCCCCTTTTATGATGAACAGCAGGCCCAGGCCATCGCAGAGGCCAAAGGCTACACCATGAAGGAGGATGCCGGCCGGGGCTGGCGCCGGGTGGTGGCCTCCCCCCTGCCCCTGGCCATTGTGGAATTGCCCATGGTGAAAACCCTGCTGGACGCGGGCTTTGTGCCCGTTGCCGCCGGGGGCGGCGGCATCCCTGTCACCCGCCAAGGCAAGGGCTATTCCGGCATTGCGGCGGTGATTGACAAGGACCTGGCTGCCTGGCGCATGGCGGAGGGCCTGGCCGCCCGGAAGCTGTTGATCTTAACCGAGGTGGAGCAGGCCTGCCTGCACTATGGCAAGCCGGAGCAGCAGGCCCTGGGCCGCTTGCCTGCCCAGGAGATGCGCAAATACTTTGAGGAAGGGCATTTCGCCGCCGGTTCCATGGGCCCCAAGGTGGAGGCCGCCCTGCGCTTTGTGGAGGCCGGCAGCGGCCGCACCGCGGTCATCACCAGCCTGGAGAAGGCCCTGGAGGGCGCCCAGGGCACCGCAGGCACCATCATCGAGGGCTGAGGCCAGAGGCCTGAAAGCCCATACATGTTTTTTGCATGTTTATTCACGAAAAAGGCGCCGGTCCACCAGATTTGACATTGAAGCGGCCCGTCCCCTTGCTTTACCATGCCCCCAATGGCGATGACCGGGAACGTGTAGCGGTTCTCCAGCCCTTCAAAGAGAGCGCCTGATGGTGGGAACGGCGCAGGGGCCAGGACAGGCGAGTTCCTCCCGGAAGCCGCAGGCTGAAGGTGGCATTGATTGCAGGGATTCTTGCATCATTGCGAGTAGGCCGTGCCGGAGCCCTGCCGTTACCAGGGAAGGCAATGTTGGTTGCCCTGAGCTGTCCCTGACAGAAAATTGAGGTGGTACCGCGGTACATCCGCCCTCAGCGTAAAACGCTGGGGGCGTTTGAATTTTAAAGGAGGAACCGTCATGAAAAAGCTGACCCTGACCCTGGCCCTGATCCTGATTCTCACAACAAGTTTGGTGCTGCCGGCTTTTGCGGACCCGGTCAGGCCGGTGATCGGCATCGTCCAGATCATCAACCACGCGGCGCTGGATGCCGCACGGGAAGGCTTTTTGCGGGCCCTTTCCGACAACGGCTATGAAGACGGCGTCAACATGACCGTGGACTACCGCAACGCCCAGGGCAACCAGGACACCCTGTCCTCCATCGCTGACTACTTCGTGGGCCAGCAGGTGGACCTGATCCTGGCCATCGCCACCTCCTCCGCCCAGGCAGTGGCCAGCAAAACGGAGACCATCCCCATCCTGGGCACCGCCATCACCGACTATGTGGAGGCCAAGCTGGTGCAGTCCAACGAGGCGCCGGGCTACAACATCTCCGGCACCACGGACATGAACCCCATCAGCGCCCAGATTGAATTGATCACCCGCCTGGTGCCCGGGGCACAGACCATCGGCCTCATCTACACCTCCAGCGAGGTCAACTCCCAGTTGCAGGCCCGGGACGCCAAACTGGTCATCGAGGGCCTGGGCCTGGCCTGGAAGGAGATCACCGTCAATAACTCCAACGACGTCCAGCAGGCGGTCCACGCCATCGTGCAGGAGTGCGATGCCCTGTACATCCCCACCGACAACACTTTGGCCTCCGCCATGCCCCTGGTGTATGAGGCCGCGGTGGCAGCAAAGGTGCCTGTGGTGGCCGGGGATGGCAACATGGTGATGCAGGGGGGCAACTTCACCCTGGGGATCGACTATGAGCAGCTGGGCTACCAGACCGGCCTGATGGCGCTACAGGTGCTCAGGGAGGGGGCGGATGTGTCCAGCATGCCCATTGAAAGCCAGAGCCAGTACCAGTACTACATCAACAGCACCGCCAACGAAGCCATGGGCATTGAGATTCCGGAGGACCTGCTGCCCTATGCCAGGGAGATGAACGGGCTCTAACCCCTGACGTAAAAATTGTTTTGCAGCAAGGAAATTCCAGAAGTGTGATGCATCTAACAGATTAAGACGATAAAACGCGCTACAATCAGCCTGTCGGGTCATTCCGACAGGTTTTTATTTGAACGCGCACAGCGCATCATCTTTTACAAGGAGGCCACCATGGCTGCAGAAATCAACAACACCCAGTTTCGCAAGGAACAGCTCAAGAAAATCATCGAGCATCTCCACGCCGGCATGCCCCTGGAAGAAGCCAGAAGCAAGTTTGCCGCCGTCTTCTCCCAGGTGTCCGCCGAGGAAATCTCAGCGGCGGAACAGGCCCTGATTGACGAAGGCCTGCCCGTTTCCGAGGTGCAGCGCCTGTGCGAGGTCCACGCGGCCGTCTTTGAGGACGCCATCGTCAACCCGGACAGCCCCCTGACGGAGCGCCCCGGCCACCCCGTCCACACCCTCTTCGCCCAGAACGCCGCCCTCAGGGCCTTGATCGCCCAGCTGCGGGACCTGATGAAACAGGAGGACGGCGCCTCCCTGGAGGCCCTGCGCCAGGGCACAGCCCGGCTTCAGGGGATCGACAGCCACTACAAAATCAAGGAGAACCTGCTCTTTCCCTACCTGGAGAAGGCCGGGGTCACCGGGCCGCCCCAGGTGATGTGGGGGGTGGATGACGAGATCCGCGCCCAGCTGAAGGACGCCGTCTTTGCCCTGGCCCACGGAGACGCCACCAAGCTGGAGCCCGTCTTCGTCCGCCTGGAGGACATGGCCTTCAAGGAGGAGCAGATCCTGATGCCCACCCTCCTGGACAAACTGGACGAGGCAGCCTGGCGCCAGGTGGCCCAGGATTCTGCCGAGTTTGGCTTCTTCCTCATCCCGCCGCCCCCGGCCTTCCCGGACAGCAGGCCCCAGGCCGGCACCGCCACCCCCCTGGCTGCCTCCCTGGCCGGTGCCCCGGACAGCGGGCCCACTGCCAGCCCCGGCCGCATTAGCCTGCCCACCGGGGACTTCACCGCAAGCGAGCTCACCGCCATCTTCAACACCCTGCCCCTGGACATCACCTTTGTGGACAAGGACAACAAGGTGCGCTTCTTCTCCCAGACCCCGGACCGCCCCTTCCCCCGCACCAAGAGCGTGCTGGGCCGGGACGTCTCCAACTGCCATCCCCCCGCCAGCGTCCACATCGTGGAACAGATTGTGGCGGACCTCAAAAGCGGCAAGAAGGAATACGAGGACTTCTGGATCCAGATGAAGGGCATGTTCATCCTCATCCGCTATTTCGCCCTGCGCTCCGAAACCGGGGAGTTCCTGGGCGTCCTGGAAACCACCCAGGACATCGCCCCCATCAAGGAGATTGAAGGGGAGAAGCGCCTCATGAGCTGAGGAGACGGGGGCCGAGGAACAGAGAAACCGGGGGACGCCTACCTTTTTTGACAAAAAGGTAGGGCCAAAAACTTCTGGTATTGTCTGCTTCTTGTGTCTGAACCCCAAACGGGCCCACAATGAAAATGTTAAAGCCCTGGCAACTGCTTGTTGCCAGGGCTGTTAAATAGCTGTTTTATCAGATTAGTATCAGTCGCCTTTGGCCTGCCCCTCCGGTTCCGGGGTGCTCTGGGGCGCCGGGGTGATGCCCGCCTCGATGTTCTTGGGGTCCAGGTGTTTATACTCCCAGCCGGGCTTCAGGGGCTCCTTGCGGAAGCTCATCATCTCCGCCACCGTCACCAGCTGATAGCCTTTTGCAATCAGCGCCGGCACCACGTCCTTCATAGCCTCCCCCGTGGTGTTCCACACGTCGTGGCACAGCACGATGGCGCCGTTTGCAGCCTGGTTCAAAATGCTGTCCACCGTGGCGCTGGCGCTTCTGGTTTTCCAGTCCAAAGAGTCAACGGACCACAGGATGATGGGCAGGTCCAGCTGCACCATCGGCCGCCTGGAGATGCGGTTGGTGGCCCCGTAGGGCGGGCGCATCATGGTCACCCGCTGCCCGGTGATCTCCAGGATTTTTTCCATGCTCCGCTCCATCTGGGACAGCACGGCGGATTCGGAAATCTCCCTGAAATTGGGGTGGGACCAGGAGTGGCTGGCAATCTGGTGGCCGCCTTCCGCAATCTTCCGCAGTATCTCCTCATTGCCCGCGATGTTCTTTCCCAGCACAAAGAAGGTGCCCTTCGCGCCGTGGGCGTTGAGGGCCTCCAGCACCACCAGGGACTCCGGCTGGGGGCCGTCGTCAAAGGTCAGGGCGATCATGGGCTTGTTGGGGTCGATTCCCCGGGCCAGGGCCTGCTCCCGGGTCAGGTCCGGCGTGGGCTCGGGCAGCGCCTCCATGGGGGGCAAGCCCTGCTCAAAGGTGAGGTATTCCTTCATCATGTAGCCTTCCTTGCCGTCCTGTGTGGTGACCTTGCAAAACACCTCGCCGTCCGCCTGGACATACACCGTGGCGCCGCTTTTGTAGCGGCCCAGGGAGGGGGCGTTTTTCTCCGGCCGCTTGCGTAGATGCAGCGGGCCCTTGGCCACCTTGGCCGGATAATCCTCACTGGCCAGGGCCGGCGCCGCCACAAGGACAGCCAGCACCATCATCAGCAGCAGGGCCACGACACGTTTTCCCATACGGACCTCCTTGAATACACCAGCATCATACCCATACAACGAGGCAGTGTCAACGAATCATCCCCGCTGTACTCCCTATGTTTTTCACCCGGAAAACTGCAATTCAAACAAACCGGGAGCGAATCAAACATGGCGGGCGGCTGTATACAGGCCTTACCATGGTGCGCATCAGGCGTTGACCGGGAACAGGTAGCCTGTCCCAACCCCTCAAGAGAACTGCCGGTTGCTGCGAGGCAGCAGGGGAAGGGCAGCGCGAGTACATCCCGAGAGCCGCAGGCCGAACTGACAGTAGGCTGTGCCGGATGCCCACCGTTACAGGGGCGGACAATGTTGGTTGTCGTCAAGCTGTCTTCGACAGAAAATTGAGGTGGTACCGCGGTTCATCCGCCCTCTGCACGTGCAGGGGGCGTTTTTGTTCCAGACACCCCAATCCACAGAAGATGTCACCCCGCCTGATGCATTTTACAACAGGAGGAACACCCCATGAAAAAGCTGCTCACTGCCCTCATCCTGCTTTTCATCCTCACCCTGGCCCTGCCCGCTGTGGCCGCTGACAAAACGCCCCTGGTGGGCATCCTCCAGCTGGTCCAGCACCCCGCCCTGGATGCCGCCCGGGAGGGATTCATCAAAGGCCTGGCCGATGCCGGCTTCACAGACAGCGACAACGTAAAACTGGATTACCACAACGGCCAGGGCAGCCAGGACATCATGGCCAGCATCGCCGACCAGTTTGTGGCTGCACCTGTGGACCTGGCTCTGGCTATTGCCACCCCCGCGGTCCAGGCCCTGGCCGGCAAGACCGAATCCATCCCCATCCTGGGCACCGCCGTCACGGACTTTGTCCAGGCCAAGCTGGTGGAAACCAACGAGCACCCCGGGTTCAACGTCTCCGGCACCTCGGACATGAACCCCGTGGCCGAGCAGATTGACCTCATCAAGCGCCTGGTGCCGGAAGCAAAAACCCTGGGCCTGCTGTATACCTCCAGCGAAGTCAACTCCCAGATCCAGGCCGCCCTGGCCAAGGAGCGGGCGGAGCAGCTGGGCTTGTCCGTGGTGGAGGTCACCGTCAACAACACCAACGATGTCCAGCAGGCCGCTGTCAATATCTTGGGCCAGGTAGATGTCCTGTACATTCCCACGGACAACGTGGTGGCCAGCTCCATCGCCCTGGTGGTGGAGGAGGCCCTGTCCCGCAAGATCCCCATCGCAGGCAGCGAGGCCGCCCATGTCCACGGCGGCGGCACCTTCACCCTGGGCATTGACTACTTCAAACTGGGGGAGCAGACCGGCCACATGGCGGCCCGCATTCTAAGGGGCGAGGCCCAGGTGTCCGAGATGCCCATCGAGCGCCAGGACCAGTTTGACCACCTCATCAACAAGACCTACATGGAGGCCCTGGGCCTTGCCATCCCGGAGGACCTGCTGCCCTTTGCCATTGAGGTGGGACAGCCTTGATAAACCCGCCCCGCTTCTGATATCCTGAACCATCCCTGACACCGCCCTCCCCGGGCCACACCCCGGGGAGGCATCGCTGAGATTTCGAGGACACACATGGAACAAATTCTCCTGGGCGCCGTATCCCTGGGCCTGCTCTGGTCCATCATGACCCTGGGGGTCTACATCTCCTACCGCATCCTGGACGTGGCCGACCTGAGCGTGGAGGGCTCCATCACCCTGGGGGCCGCCATCTGCGCCGGCATGATCACCGCCGGCGGGAATCCCGTCCTGGCCCTCCTCATCGCCTTTATAGGGGGTATGGGGGCCGGCCTGGTCACCGGCCTGCTCCACACCAAGCTGGGCATCCCCGCCCTGTTGTCCGGCATCCTCACCATGATTGCCCTGTATTCCGTAAACCTGCGGGTCATGGGGGTGTCCAATGTGTCCCTCCTGCGGATGCCCACCGTCTACACCCTCATCGGTGAGCTCCTGGGCACCAGCAAGACCGTCTCCATCATGATCGCGGGCAGCCTGGTGGCCTTCGCCCTGGTCTTCATCCTCTACTGGTTCTTTGGCACCGAAATCGGCAGCGCCATCAGGGCCACCGGAAACAACCCCCACATGGTACGGGCCCAGGGCATCAACACCGACACCGCCATCATCCTGGGGCTCATGCTGGCCAACGGCCTGGTGGCCCTCTCCGGCGGCCTCATCGCCCAGTCCCAGAACTATGCCGACGTCCAGATGGGGGTGGGCTCCATCGTCATCGGCCTGGCCAGCCTCATCATCGGCGAGGTGCTCTTCGGCCGCCACGGCTTCAAAAGCCGCCTGCTGTCCATGGTCTTTGGCGCCATCACCTACCGCATCATCATCGCCCTGGTGCTGCGCCTGGGCATGCCCGCGGACGACCTGAAGCTCTTCACCGCCATCACCGTGGCCCTGGCCCTCTCCCTGCCCCGGTTTTCCGCCTACCTGGACACCATCAAGGCGTCCCTGAAGGGAGGGCGGCGCCATGCTTAAAATCACCGGCCTCACCAAGGTCTTCAACCCCGGCACCATCAACGAAAAAATCGCCCTGGACCAGGTGGACCTCCACCTGCGGCCCGGGGACTTCGTCTCCGTCATCGGTGGCAACGGCGCCGGCAAATCCACCCTCTTAAACTGCGTCGCAGGCGTCTACCGCCAGGAGGCCGGCAGCATCCTCCTGGACGGCCAGCGCCTGGACCGCCTGCCCGAGCACAAGCGGGCAAAGCACTTGGGCCGGGTCTTCCAGGACCCCCTCATGGGCACCGCCGCCGATATGGAAATCCAGGAGAACCTGGCCCTGGCCGCGCGCCGGGGCGGCTTCCGGGGCCTGTCCTGGGGGGTCACCGCCAGTGAAAAAGCCGAATTCCACACCCGCCTGGCCGCCCTGGGCCTGGGCCTGGAGGAGCGCATGTCCGTCAAGGTGCGCTTGCTCTCCGGCGGCCAGCGCCAGGCCCTCACCCTTTTGATGGCCATCCTCAAAACCCCCAAGCTCCTCCTCCTGGACGAGCACACCGCCGCCCTGGACCCCAAGACCGCCCGGGCCGTCCTGGCCCTCTCCGACCGCTTCATCAGCGACCTGGGCCTCACCTGCATGATGGTCACCCACAACATGCGGGACGCCATCGCCTACGGCAACCGCCTCATCATGATGAGCCAGGGCCGCATCATCCTGGACGTCAACGGCGGCGACAAAAAGAAGCTCACCGTGGAAGAACTGATTCAGATGTTCTCCACCAAGTCCGGCGAGGAGGTCATGAGCGACCGGATGCTGTTGGGGTAGGACGGGGCCGGGGAGGACGGAGGACCCTTCTTTTTCTTAGGAAAGAAAAAGAAGCAAAAAGAACCATCATAGGCATTATTTAAAGGTGTAAATGAATGAAAAGCCTGCTGAATGCGGGCTTTTTCTAACGGATATATTGCAGGAGTTCGTTTTCAGGTGGCGCTTTGAAAGCTTCCTCAGGCATGGCGTGGAAGGCCATGGCTTCCCCGGTGATGGGGTGGGCAAAGCCCAGGCGGAAGGCGTGGAGCATCAGCCGGGGGGCGGGGGGCAGGCCTTTGTGGCCATAGATGGGGTCCCCCAGCACCGGGTGGTGGGCGTTTGCAAAATGCACCCGGATCTGGTGGGTGCGCCCGGTCACCAGGCGGATCAGCACCAGGGCGGAGTTTTGATCCTGCCGCAGCACCTGGTAATGGGTCAGGGCTTCCCGGCCGCCTGCCACCACTGCCATCTTCTTGCGGTCCTTCGGGCTTCTGCCGATGGGGCCGTCGTAGCTGCCTGCCGCTTCCTTCATCCGGCCCGCCACCACCGCCAGGTAGTGCTTGTCAATCTGCCGGTTGGCCAGGGCCCGGGACAGGGCCAGGTGGGCCCGGTCGTTCTTGGCCACCAGCAAAAGCCCTGAGGTGTCCTTGTCCAGCCGGTGGACGATCCCCGGCCGTTTCACCCCGCCGATCCCCGACAGGCTGCTCAAGTGGTGCAGCAGGGCGTTCACCAGGGTGCCGCTGTCATTGCCGGCTGCCGGGTGCACCACCAGGCCATGGGGCTTGTTCACCACCGCCAGGGCCTCGTCCTCATACAGGATGGAAAGGGGAATATCCTCCGCTTTTGCCTCAAATTCCTGGGCTTCAGGCAGGGTCAACACCACTTTTGCACCGGTTTCTGCCACAAAAGAGGGCTTTGTCACCACAATCCCGTTTACCCGGGCTGCGCCTTCCCGGATGAGCCGGGCTGCCTGGGAGCGGGAGATGTCCCCGTCTGCCAGCAGCAGGTCCAGGCGCTGGCCGTTACCGGCCTTCACCACCTCCTTCATGCTGCCTCCTTCCGGCTGCCCAGGAGGATGTACAGCATCAGCAGCAGCGCCCCTGCGGTCACCGCCACATCCGCCAGGTTGAACACCGGGAAATGGAGGAACAGCAGCTGCAGGTAGTCCGTGACAAAGCCGTTGATTATCCGGTCCAGGAAATTGCCCAGCGCCCCCCCCAGCATCAGCCCAGCGCAGAAGGCAGCAAAGCCGCCCAGCTTCTTTTGCCGGAGCAGCCACAGAAGGCCCCCCAAGATGATCAGCCCGGTGAGAATTAGGTTCAGCCCCGGGCTGTTTTTCAATAAGCCGAAGGCCACCCCGGTGTTTTGCACCCGGGTCAGGCCCAATACACCTGGGATCAGCACCCGGTCCGGGCCCAGGGGGAGCTGCTTCAGCAGCAGGTCCAGGGCCAGGACCATCATGGCGGTTCCAATCAGATTGCGCTTCATGCTTTCCATTATAGGCGGCCCGGCCTGAAGCGCAAGAGCCGCTTGAATCCCGGCCGCTTTGGGTAAATACTGTTGATGGTGCAGCATGCACGAAGGAGGATTGTATGAAGTATTTAACGCCCGTTTTGATGATGGTCATCGCGGTGGGCCTCTTGTTTACCGCCATTGCCGTGTCCAGGAAAACCCTACCCGAGGCATCGGCGGAGGAGGCTGCGGCCCCCGTGTATTTCGCCGGCGGCTGCTTCTGGGGCGTGGAGCACATGATGTCCATGGTGCCCGGCGTCATCGAGGCTAAAAGCGGCTACGCCCAGGGCACGATGGAAAACCCGGACTATCGCACCGTGGTCTCCGGCACCACCGGCCACCGGGAGACGGTGGAGGTGCGCTACAACCCGGAGATGGTGACCCTCACGGAACTGGTGGAGCTGTTCTTCTCCGCCATTGACCCCACGGTGGAAAACCGCCAGGGCAACGACATCGGCAGCCAGTACCAGACCGGCATCTACTACACCAACGAGGAGGACGGCGCGGTCATCAGCCGGCTGGCCGAGGCCGAGAAGGGCAAGCACCCCGCCTTTGTGGTGGAGATCGCCCCCCTCAGCGCCTTTTATGATGCGGAGGACTACCACCAGGACTACCTGATCAAAAACCCCTGGGGCTATTGCCACCTGGGCCCGGATGATTTCGAGCGGGCCAAGCAGACCGGCAAGCAGGAGGCGCCCAGGAAGGCCGAATACCGCAGCATCAGCCCGGAGGAGGCCAAGAAGCGCATGGACGCAGGCGAGGCCCTCATCATCGTGGACGTGCGGGAGCCCTACGAGTTTGATGCCGGCCACATCCCGGGGGCCATCAACCTGCCCCTGGGCAGCCTCGTTGACCTGGCCAAGACCCAGCTGCCGGACAAGGACGCCCTGATCTACCTGTACTGCCGCTCCGGCGCCCGCAGCCGCAGCGGCGCCATGCTGATGGTGAAGGAGGGCTACACCAACCTGTACGACCTGGGTGGCATTATCAACTGGCCCTATGAAGTAGTGAAATAATCTGACAGTAGTTGAAAAACCCCGGGCATGCTTTGATTCGCAGCCCGGGGTATTTTTCTGATAAGTATTTAATTAAGACAGATTCCGGGGTCCGGGGCCGATGGCCCCGGTCAGGGGGCATGGGGGATGAAATCCCCCACCGTCCCCCTCCCATCGTCCCTCCGCAACCCTTACGGAGCGATCCTGGTCAATCCCTCCAGGGAATAGGTGGTTTCCATGAGCATCTCGGGGGTGTCCACGATGAGGTCGCGGTACTCGGCGCCGGTGTACTGGGCCATGCCGCCGATGTTGTAGACCTTGGACATGTCCCAGCCGCGGGCTTTCAAGATGTTCATCAGCATGCCCACCCGGCCGCCGGACTGGCACATGATGAAGAGGGTCTTGTCCTTGGGGAAGAGGGCCTTTAGGATTTCGTCGCTCTCCTCATACACGGGGACGGGCTCCTGGGGAGTGCCGCCGTACAGCTGGGGCAGGTCGGCATTGGTGTGGGCGTCCTTGTTGTAGATGAGGCCGAAGAAGGGGATGACTTCGAAGTTGCGCAGGTGCTTCTTCATGTAGTCCCCGTGGTCCCGGGTGTCGATGTAGTAGACATCGGAGCGGTTTAAGTACTGAAGCAGGTTGGTGTTGTTGATGGCGGAGCAGGTGGGGCCGAAGTCACCGGGGGTGCAGGGGGACTCTTCCGTGTCGTCCTTGTTTTTCAGGAAGGTCTTGGTGGTGTCCACGGGCTCGGGCAGGGGCGCCAGTTCGCCTGCGACGGCGGTGACGGCTTCCTTGGTTTCGCTGGCGGCGGCGGCCACCTCAGCCTTGGGCAGGTTGGGGTCGTTGGCAAAATGGGGGTCGGAGCCGTGGAAGACGAACATGGCCTGCAGCATCCGCAGGATGTTGTTGGTGGAGACGGTGGCACCGGTCCAGGTGTCCAGGGTGAAGGCTTCGCGGCCTTCGCCGGCCTGGTAGTCCGCCAGGTCGATGTCATTGATGGTGGACATGCCCTTGAGCTGGGCATAGGTCTTGCCGACGTAATAGGGCAGGTACTGCTCCTGGATCTGTTCGAAGGTCTGGCCGGAGGGGATGGGGTTGGAGTCGCCCCAGAAGCCGGCTTGATAGCGCTGGGTGCCGTCCGGGCCAAAGCTTAAGGTGCGGATGGCGGCATCGTCCAGCAGGCCGGACTCCGGCAGGGTGAGGTCCACATAGGCGGTGGTCCAGTAGTTGACGTCTGCGGAGCGGCAGGTGCAGGAGATGAAGGTGACCTGGTACTTCATGTAGCCCCGGGCCTGGTATTTGAAGGAGACAAAGCCGTAGAAGAGGTCCTCGTTCTGGGGGCCGTCAATGTGGTGGATGGGGATGATGGCCACGGGGTTGGCCTTGCTGCCTTCGCCCAGGCCGGCGGAGTTGTTGAGGAAATCGTTCACCTCGTCCAGGGTGATGGCCATGGCGGAAAAGACCATGGTGAACACCAGCAGGAGGGACAGGATGGGAAGGATGATTTTTTTACGCATATAGCCTCCTATGACGGCAAACTGTGGCCGTTTGATACCAATAAAGTACGCGTTTGTACAGCGCTTGTCAATTATGAAGGTGGGATAAAAACCGCCCGGCTGCGCACTGGCAACCGGGCGGCTGAAAACTTGATTTAGCTGTTTATTCCTGGCCGTCTGGGCCCTCCGGGTGTTCCACCGGGCCCTGGATCAGGCGGTGGATGGCGATGGCGGCATCCTTCCCGGCGCCCATGGCCTGGATGACGGTGGCGCTGCCGGTGACCACGTCGCCCCCGGCATAGACCCGCTCCCGGCTGGTTTCCCCGCCGGGGCCCTTGATGACGATGCTGCCCCATTCGTTGGTCTCCAGGCCCGGGGTGGTCATGCGGATCAAGGGGTTACTGGTGGTGCCGATGGCGATGATGACCACGTCCGCTGCCACCACCTCGTTGCTGCCGGCCTTCACGATGGGCCGGCGGCGGCCGGAGGCATCCTCCTCGCCCAGCACCATCTGGACGCATTCCAGGCCCTTGACCCAGCCTTTGTCATCCCCCAGGATGGCGACCGGGTTGGTGAGGGTGCGGAAGACGATGCCCTCCTCCTGGGCGTGGTGCACCTCCTCCTGACGGGCGGGCAGCTCCTTCATGCTGCGGCGGTAGATGATGGACACCTCCCGGGCGCCCAGGCGCTTGGCGCAGCGGGCGGCGTCCATGGCCACGTTGCCGCCCCCCACCACCGCCACATGGTTGCCCCGCATGATGGGGGTGAGGGCGTCCTCCTCATAGGCCCGCATCAGGTTGATGCGGGTTAAGTATTCATTGGCAGAGTATACGCCCTTCAGGGTTTCCCCGGGGATGCCCATGAAGCGGGGCAGCCCGGCGCCGCTGGCGATGAACACGGCCTCATAGCCCATTTCCAAGAGTTCGTCGATGGTGAGGGTCTTGCCGATGACGGTGTTCATGTGCAGTTCCACCCCCAGGCGCTTCAGGGCTGCCACCTCCGCCCCCACGATGTCCTTGGGCAGGCGGAACTCGGGGATGCCGTAGCTGAGGACGCCGCCAGGCAGGTGCAGGGCCTCAAAGATGGAGACGGCATAGCCCATCCGGGCCAGTTCGCCGGCGGCGGTGAGCCCGCCGGGGCCGGCGCCCACCACGGCCACCTTGTGCCCGTTGGGCACGGGGGCGGGGGGGATTTTGCAGGCGCTGGCCCGGTACCAGTCCGCGGCATAGCGCTCCAGGCGGCCGATGGCCACGCTGTCCCCCTTGAAGGCCCGGACGCAGCGCTCCTCGCACTGGCTCTCCTGGGGGCAGACCCGGCCGCAGACCGCGGGCAGGGCGCTGTCCTTGTAGAGGATCAGGAAGGCCTCCTCCATGTTGCCCAGGGCGATTTGCTGGATGAAGCCGGGGATGTCGATGCGCACGGGGCAGCCGTTCACGCAGGGCTTGTGCTTGCAGTTCAGACAGCGCCGCGCTTCCTCCATGGCCATCTCCCGGGTGTAGCCCAGGGCCACCTCGTCAAAATTGGCGGCGCGCTCCACGGGGTCCTGGTTGGGCATCTCCACTTTTTTTAAGGACGGGTTATAGGCCATCTCAGGTCACCTTCTGGTCAAACAGCCGGCAGTGCTCGTCGCGCCTGCGGTGTTCAAATTCTTCATAGATGCGGTTGCGGCTGATGAGCTCGTCAAAATCCACCTCATGGCCGTCAAAGCCCGGCCCGTCCACGCAGGCAAACCTGGTCTGCCCGCCCACAGTGAGCCGGCAGCCGCCGCACATGCCGGTGCCATCCACCATGATGGGGTTCATGGACACCTCGGTGGGGATGCCGTATTCCCGGGTTAGGAGGCTGACATATTTCATCATCACCAGGGGGCCGATGGCGATGACCCGGTCATAGCGGTGGCCGGCCTCGATGAGGGCGCGCAGGGCATCCGTCACCAGGCCTTTCTCGCCGGCGCTGCCGTCGTCCGTCATCACCTTCAGGATGTCAGACACCTGGCCGAACTCCCTGTCCAGGAAGACCAGGCTGCGGTTTCTGAAGCCGATGACGCTGTGCAGCTCGCAGCCCTGGTCGTGCAGGGCCTTGGCCACGGGGTAGGCAATGGCGCAGCCCACGCCGCCCCCCACCACGCAGACCTTCTTCAGGCCCTCGGTTTCCACGGCCTTGCCCAGGGGCCCCACAAAGGCGTTGAGCTGGTCGCCCGCCTTCAGCTGGTCCAGCTCCCGGGTGCCGGCCCCCACCACCTGGTAAACGATGGCGACGCTGCCCTTTTCAGGGTCCGCGTCGTGGATGGTGAAGGGCATGCGCTCGGAGTGCTCCCCGGCCCTGAGCATGATGAACTGCCCCGGCAGGGCCTTCTTGGCCACCAGGGGGGCATCCACATCGATGCGGGCGGCGTTTTCAGTCAAGGGGGTTTTGTTGAGAATGGTGTACACGGAATCCCTCCTGTTCCAGGGTGTTCAGCCCGGGGTCTTGGTGGGCGGCTGCTTGAGCAGCTGCGCCCGTTCACGGTGGTCCGGCATGTGCAGGGCCAACAGGGCATAAAAGGCGGGGGAGTGGTTCAGTTGCTTCAGGTGGGCCAGCTCATGGAGCACTACGTACTCAATGGCCGGCAGGGGATAGGCCATCAACCGCCAGGAAAAACAGAGGCTGCCCTTCATGCTGCAGCTGCCAAAGCGGGTGCGGGCGCTGGTGACGGTGACCCGGCTTGGGCGCACCCCCAGGATGCCGGCATAGCGGTCCACCAGGGGCGGCAGCAATTCCCGGGCCTTTTCCCGCAGCGCGTTCTCCTGGGCCTGGGTGTAATCGGGCGCTGCCGGGGGCCGGGGCTTGTGCCAGTGGCTGTCAATCCAGCCCTGTTTGCTGTGCAAAAAGGCGTCAATCTGGTGCTGCGGCATGTTGAGGGGTGCCCGCACGATGATTTCCTGGCCCGGTTTCACCTCGACAGCCAGGGTCTTGCGCCTGCTGCGCACCAGGCGGCCGGGTTTGCCCAGCAGGGCCTTCATGGCGCAGGAAACCCGGCGGGCGCTTGTTCCGCCGGGGTGGGGTTGTGCCGCAGGCCGGAACAGCTCATGGGCTTTTCTTTTGAAACAGGTTTTTGATTTTGGACATGGTGCGCCGGGGCAGGTTGTCCGCCCGTTTGAGGAGCATTTCCGCCTCCAGGGCGCCCCTTCTGTAACTGAGGTTGTCCGGCGCCATGGTGACGGCGGTGCGCCAGGCCTGGTGGGCGCTGATGTATTGCTTCAGGCCGGTCAAGGTCTGGGCCTGGAGGGCATACCATTCGGCATCCTTGGTTTCCGCCTTGGACAGTTGCAGCAGGGCCAGCTCAAACTGTTTGCGGTCAATCAGTTTCGTGGCCCAGCCCTTGGCCTGGGTCAGGGGCAGGCTGGCGGCGGGGCGGCTGCGGTTGGCGGCAATCTTCATGGCCTGCTCATAGGCCACGTTGATGGAAATCAGGCGCTCCTGGCCCTCCTGCTGGGCTTCCGGGTCCAGAAACTTGTCCGGGTGGCAGGACTTGGCCAGCTGGTGATAGGCGGAGCGGATGGTGGTTTCGTCCGCGTTTGGCGCAACGCCCAGGATCTCAAAGACCGTTTGCATTGTTTGCGGTGTCCGTCAGCTGTTCCCTGCGGATGAGGCCGCCCAGGGAGGTCAGCTTGCTTTCCAGGTGCTCATAGCCCCGGGCGATGGTGCCGGGGTTGAAAATCTCGGTGGTGCCGTTGGCCATCAGCCCGGCGATGACCAGGGCTGCGCCGCCGCGCAAATCCGGGGCATACACCGGCGCGCCATGCAGCTCCGGCACCCCCTCGATGTAGGCGATGCGGCCGTTGATGACGGACTTGGCGCCCATCTTCCGCATCTCATCCAGGTGCTTGAAGCGGGAGTCGAAGATGTTTTCAATCACCTCGCTGGTGCCCACTGCCCGGGTGAGCAGCGCGCTCATGGGCTGCTGCAGGTCCGTGGGGAAGCCCGGGTATTCCTGGGTGGACAGGCGGATGGCCCGGTGGCCCTGGCGCAGTTGCACGCTGATGATGTCGTCCTGGCTGGTCACCAGGATGCCCATCTCCAACAGCTTCGCGGTGAGGGCCTCCATATGGGTGGGGATGCAGCCGTGGATGACCACGTCCCCCCGGGTGGCGGCGGCGGCAATCATCAGGGTGCCGGTTTCAATCTGATCGGGAATCACGGTGTAGCTGGCACCGTCCAGTTTCTCCACCCCGCGGATGCGGATGGTGTCCGTCCCGGCGCCGCGGATCTTGGCGCCGATGCGGTTTAGAAAGTTGGCGGTGTCAACGATGTGGGGCTCCTTGGCGCAGTTGGTGAGGACGGTGTCCCCCGCCGCCCGGCAGGCGGCCAGCATCACGTTGATGGTGCCGCCCACGGTGACCATGTCGAAGTTGATGTTGGCGCCCTTCAGTTTCCCCTCCAGCACGATCATGCCCTGCTCTTCCGTGATGGAGGCGCCCAGGGCACGGAAGCCCTTCAGGTGCTGGTCGATGGGCCGGCTGCCCAGGTCGCAGCCGCCGGGGTAGCCCACCCGGGCGTGCCCATAGCGGCCCAGCAGCGCACCCATTAAATAATAGCTGGCGCGCATCCTTTGGCTGAGATGGAAGGGGACGGTGTTGTCCGTCAGCACGCTGGGGTCTACCCCCATCTGCTTCTTCTCCGGGTTCCAGGTCACCTTGGCCCCCAGATGGCTCAATATGTTCACAAGAACACGGACATCAGCGATGTCCGGCAGGTTGTCAAGCAGGCAGGGGCTCTCGGCTAAAATGGTGGCGGGAATCACGGCCAGGGATGTGTTTTTCCCCCCTGAAACCTGTGTTTCCCCCCGCAGAGCCTGCCCGCCTTCAATGACCAGTTTATAATCAGGCATTCGCCGTTTCCACCTCCATTGATGGTACAAAGGGATTATAGCACAGGCGGTGGGAAGCGTAAAGAAAGCGGGGGACGGCGGGGGGACACGGGGGAGACCGTGGGCGGAACGCCGGGGAGACGCGGGGGGAACGCCGGGGGCTTCTTGAGCTGCATTGTCAAGTGAAATGCAACACCCTCCCACAAGGGAAGCACTCACGCGGTGAGCGAAATCCAAGGCGCTTTCGAGGACGATTGTTGAGGGAAGCAATCACATTCAGGAATTGTTCGGTAGTAACACTTAAGAAATCACACTTTTTCGGGTAATACTGTCTGAGCAAACCGTTGGTGTTCTCGTTTAGACCTCGTTGCCAGGGACGGTAAGGATCGGCAAAGTAGATTTTTGTTTCAAGCTTCTTTTCCACTTCTTTGTAGCCAAAGAACTCATTTCCGTGATCTACAGTGAAGGAACGTTTGAGTGAAGCAGGAAAACCTGAAAATGCGCGACACATTGCGTCCTTCAAGGTTTCAGCCTTTCTGTTGGGCATGAGAGCAGCTACAAGGAAACCGGATCTTCTGTCCACAAAGGTAGCAGCAACTCCTTTCCCGACAGCCCCACGGACCGTATCTCCCTCCCAATGGCCAAATCGTGATTTTTTATCCGCTGATTTGGGACGCTCATGGATGGTCCTGTAGTCGTGGATTCGTCCTCTGGTTTCTTCCTCGTGCGGCGAAGGTCCACGTCCACCTCTGCGCAGGCATCTCTTCGGGATTTTGAGCATTCCTCTTTGTATGCTACGGTAAATTGTAGCGTAACTGATCTGATACTTGTTGCCTTCGAACTTCAGACGTCCTTCAATTTGCTCCGGAGACCAGTAATCAAGCAATTTTTCTTCTACCAGTTCCCTGAGTGCAGGTTCATCCAGCCTTCGTTTTCTGACACATCGCTGTCGCCGCTGCCGATACTTCGATTCAGCTTCGTGCGCACAATAGGTGCCCTCTTCGCTGAGATTGCGCCTTAACTCCCGTGAAATACTGGATCCTGCCCGCCCCAGCATCCGGGCCATGGCCCGGATGCTGACACCTCGGTCGTGAAAAATAAGTATCTTTTCCCGTTCGCTTGGTGTAAAGTGACTGTAAGAGGTGCTCATGGTGATCCTCCTGTCATGGTTGGTTTTGTCGCTCACCATTTTACAGGATTGTCGCTACTTGAGCACCTCCTTTTTGTTGCGTGTTGCACTTGCACTGTAAACCTAAGGAAAGAAGCCCCCGGACCCCCAAGAACTTTAGAATTTGTATGTTGTAGGGGATTGATGGTATGCAAATTGCTGTCCGTGTGCTTTGCAGGAAGAACAGAAAAGGCAAGCAAGCAGGCCCTTCTTGAAACTGCAGGATGTGGTTCATTCAAACAGGCAAGGCCTCACTGCACCCAAGCTGCTCCCGTGTGTGGTACAATGGCTCTGCCCGGCAGGTGATGAACATCCTTCGCAGGGCAATCCCAAGCCTTCAGGAAGTGCACATGTTTTATGCTTTGAGTTTGTTAGCCGGGATGATGATCTCGGTGATGGTGGTCTTCAACGGCGGCCTGAATGCCCAGGTGGGCTTTGGGCTGTCCCTGGTCGTCATCCACATTGCGGGGCTCGTCACCATCGCCCTGGTGATGCTGATGAAGCGGGAGAAGCCCGTCTTCCCCAAGATGCCCCCCTTCTGGTATACGGCGGGGCTGCTGGGCATCCTCACCACGGTGTTCAACCTGCTGGCCTTCGGCCACATCAGCGTCTCCGCCATGATGGCCCTGGGCCTTTTGGGGGAGAGCATGTCCAGCCTCTTTGCCGACCACACAGGCCTGCTGGGCATCCCGGTGCGGAAAATGCGCAAGGAGAAGGTGGCGGGCCTTGTCATCATCCTGGCGGGCATCGTCATCATGATGACGGATTTTGTCCTGGTCCCCGTCCTGGTATCCTTCATGGCGGGCATCACGGTGCTTCTCTCCCGCGTCATCAACGGCGGCCTTGCGCGGAAAAGCAGCATCACCAGCGCTACCCTGATCAATTACTTGACGGGGCTTTTGGGCGCTATCGTGGCCGCCGCCTTCATCGGCGTGCCCACCCCCATCCCCGCCCAGGGCCCCATCACCAACTACCTGGGGGGCGCCGTGGGGGCCATCATCGTCATCATCAGCAATTTCGTGGTGGGCAAAATTGCCTCTTTTTACATGACCCTCACCCTCTTTGTGGGCCAGGTGTCAGCCGGCCTGCTCCTGGACATGATGCTCCAGGGCTTCTTTCCGGTGCGGATTGCCCTGGGCGGCCTGTGCGTGTTGCTGGGGCTCACCCTGAACCTGCTCCAGGACCGGGCCTATGCCCTGAAAACCGGCCGGGAATTCTGATAAAAACCGCCAATTTTCCGTTTGACAGGCCACCACCTGCTTGTTATAATGCATAGGCGTTTTGCAAGTCTCAACGCATTCATGCGGAGAGATGGCTGAGTGGTTGAAGGCGCTGGTCTTGAAAACCAGTGATGTCGAAAGGCACCGGGGGTTCGAATCCCTCTCTCTCCGCCATCCTCGCA
>DAITOE010000007.1:0-2270 GCA_036834245.1 Clostridia bacterium
CAGATTGATGAGGAATATTACACCGGGGAAGCCCTGGGTGCCACCCTGCATGAGGACGGCAGCGCCACCCTGCGCCTGTGGGCGCCCACCGCCGACCAGGTGGAGGTGGTGCTGTATGCCAAACACCGGCAGGACCTGGTGATCCGGGACGGCCTGCAGATGGCCCGGGGGGAGCGCGGGGTGTGGGAGATCCGCCTGGACGGCCGCAACACCCCCCTGTCAGACCTGGAGGGTGCCTTTTACCATTTCCGGGTGACCAGGGACGCTGCCAGCCGGCTGGTGCTGGACCCCTATGCCCGGTCCATGGCGGCCTGGAACAGCCAGAACCAGGAGGGCCACCTGGTGGGAAAGGCAGCCATCGTGGCGCCGGAGCGCATCGGGCCGGCATTGTCCTTTGCCCAGATTGAAGGCTTTGTGGACCGGGAGGACGCCATCATCTACGAGCTCCACGTGCGGGACTTCACCGTGAGCCCCTTCCTGGACGGGAAGCTGGAGGCGCCCTTTGGCACCTTCAAGGCCCTGATGGAGCGGCTGAATTACCTGAAGCATCTGGGGGTGACCCACATCCAGCTGCTGCCGGTATTGAATTACTACCACGTGGACGAACTGGACCGCAGCCGCAACATGGACTATGCAGCCGAGCAGCAGAACTACAACTGGGGCTACGACCCCCACAGCTATTTTGCCCTGACGGGGATGTACGCCACGGACCCCAAGGACCCAAAGGTGCGCATCCAGGAGTTCAAGGAGCTGGTGGCGGCCATCCATGACAGGGGCATGGGGGTGATCCTGGACGTGGTGTACAACCACACGGCCAAGATCGAGCTGCTGGAGGACATCGAGCCTGATTATTACTACTTCATGGACAAGAACGGCAAGCCCAAGGGCAGCTTCGGCGGCGGCCAGGTGGGTTCCACCCACCTGATGACCAGGCGGCTGATTGTGGACTCCCTGGTGTACCTGACGGACACCTACAAGGTGGACGGCTTCCGCTTTGACATGATGGGCAACCTGGACCTTGATACCATCCTGGAGGCCCATGAGGCGGTGAGCGCCATCAACCCCGCCACCCTGTGGATTGGGGAGGGCTGGCGCACCTGGAACGGGGACGCGGGGGTCACCGGCATCATCCCGGCGGACCAGGACGCCATGGACCAGACGGACGCGGTGGCGGTGTTCTCTGACGAGGTGCGCAACGAATTGAAATCCGGCTTCGGTTCTGAAGGCCAGCCCCGGTTTTTGACCGGCGGCAAGCGGCCGGTCCGGGTGCTGTTTGACAACGTGAAGGCCCAGCCGGGGAATGTGCAGGAGGACGACCCCGGGGACATCGTCCAGTACATCGCGGCCCATGACAACCTGACCCTGCACGACGTGATCGCCCATTCCATCAAAAAAGACCCGGCCCTGCATGAGGAGGAGATCCTGCAGCGGCTGCGCCTGGGCAATGCCATGCTGCTGACCCACCAGGGCATCATCTTCCTCCATTCCGGGCAGGAGTACGGCCGCACCAAGCAGTTTAAGCACCCGGATTACGAGGGCCGGGTGGAGACGCCCCCGGCCAAGTCCACCTTCATGACGGATGAAAACGGCGTGCCCTTCCAGTATCCCTATTTCATCCACGACTCCTATGACGCCTCGGACGCTGTCAACATGTTTGACTGGGAGAAGGTGGAAACCTCCGCCATCCACCGCAGGACCCGGAACTATATGGCGGGCCTGATTGCCCTTCGCCGCAGCACCGACGCCTTCAGCTATGCCGACATGGCGGACATTGATGACCTGGTGCAGCGGATTACCCTGAAGGAGGAGCAGGCAGCAGACCTGGTGCTGGCCTACACCGCCACCTCAAAGAAAACCGGGGATGTGTACGTGGTGGCCTTCAATGCGGACAACGTGGAACGCAGCCTGGACCTGTCGGAGCAGCCCCTCACGGCCGGCGCTGTCCATGTGCTGGTGGATGCTGAAAAAGCCGGCGCTGCGGGCATCAAGGAGCCGGTGGGTGTCGCGGTGCAGATGGCGGACGGCCAGCTGACGGGCATCACCCTGGCGCCCCTGACCGCCACCGTGGTGTTGCTGATCAACCCTTAGTAGATGAGGAAACACAAAAAGGATCACGGACATGAGCAAGGCATTTGACAAGATTTTCCAGCAGATCCGGGACGACCCGGACAACGCGGCCTTCAAGAAGATGGGCTATGATCCCCTGTACGTGGCGGGCAAAGGCGCCCGGCTGCTGGTGGTGGGCCATGCCCCGGGCAGGCAGGCCCAGG
>DAITOE010000007.1:2370-23496 GCA_036834245.1 Clostridia bacterium
GGCAAAGGCGCCCGGCTGCTGGTGGTGGGCCATGCCCCGGGCAGGCAGGCCCAGGAGAAAGGGGTGGCCTGGGACGACGCCAGCGGCGAGCGCCTGAAGGCCTGGATGGGCATCGACGACAGTGTCTTCCGGGATCCCCAGCTGGTGGCCCTGTTGCCCATGGATTTTTACTACCAGGGCAAGGGCAAAAGCGGCGACCTGCGCCCCCGGAAGGCCTTCGCCCCCCGGTGGCACCCCCAGCTGCTGGACCTGATGCCGGACATCCGCCTCACCATCCTGGTGGGGAACTACGCCCAGGGCTATTACCTGGGCAAGGAGGCGAAAAAAAACCTGACGGAAACCGTCAAGGAGGCCGCCAGCTACCTGCCCCGCTACTTCCCCATTGTGCACCCCTCCCCCCTGAACTTCCGCTGGCTGGGCAAGAACCCCTGGTTCGAACAGGACCTGGTGCCCCTGCTGCAACAGCAGGTGCAGGAAGCATTGAAAGGCTGAGGGGCCGGTTTTATCCTGAATCAAACAAAGGGCAGGGGGCAGGGCGCCCCCTGAAAAAACATGGTTCATACATGCAGGCCCGGCGGGATGCCTTTGTGTTTCCCCGGGCCTGTGGTATCATTGATACAAAGAAGGCGGGGGCCGATAGGAAAACCCATGTCCCCTTAAGACGACATGGATTTTAGCATGAAATCGTCCCTGTTTTCCTGTGATACAGAAAGGCGGCAGGCGGCAGCGCGCCTGCAGGTTGACATGAAACGACAAACGCAGCAAAACATCCTGTTTTCCTTGTTTATCACTGTGCTGGGGATGATGATCAACATCTTCAACACCGTGGCGGACCGCATCGCCCTGTCCCTGGGCCGGGCGGCTTCGGACGCGGGGCTGTTCATCTCCATCTACGCCCTGGGCAGCCTGGTGAGCCTGGTGCTGTCCTCCAGCCTGGCGGACCACGTGGGCAAGCGCCGGGTGATCATCGGGGCCACCTCGGTGATGGCGGCAGGCTTCCTGATCACCTATGTGTCCTACAGCTTCCTGCCGGTGGCCCTGGGCCTCTTCCTCTTTGGCGTGGGCTTTGGCCCGGCGGAGGGCATGGGCAGCGCGGTGCTCAGCGACGAAAACCCCGAGGCCGCCTCCAAATGGGTGAACATCGCCCACTCGGGCTTCGGCCTGGGGGCCATCCTGGGCCCCATGCTGGCCATGGCCATCGTGCAGTCCGCAGGGGACCACCACCAAGCCTTCCTGGTGTGCGCCATTGCGGCGGTGGTGTTTCTGGCCTTCATCGCCGCCACGGCCCGGCACGAGCCCATCCGGAAGGGGGCCAAAAGCCAGTCCCCCCTGTCCATGTTCCAGGTGTTGAAGGACCCGGGCATGGTGGTGCTGGCCCTGATGATGTTTTTCTACCTGGGCTACGAGTCCGTGGCCGGGGCCTATGTGAAGCAGCTGTTCCTAAAATCCGGGGAGACGGAAACCATCAGCGCCCTGATGATCTCCCTGTTCTGGGGCTCCATGATTGTGGCCCGGCTCATCGGCGCCACCCTCACGGGAAAAGAAATCATCAGCCTGAGGACCTTCGCCGCCATCGCCGTTGCGGGCATCCTCATCATGATTGCGGCCTCCAGCACCTGGCTGCGCATCCTGGGGGTGGCCCTGTACGGATTTGGCTGCGGCCCCACCTGGCCCATGTTGACGGTGCTGGCCACCCGGCGCTTCCCGGAGCGCAGCGGCTCCGCCATTGGCATGATGATGATCAGCACCATGGCCGGGCTCACGGTCTTCCCCTCCTTGATCGGCACCCTGCCCGGCAACCTGACGGTGACCTTCCTGTTGACGGCCGCCCTGGCCGCCATGGTGCACCTGCTCACCTACCGGCTGAAGCAGAAAACGGCGTAGCGAACCCATGTGATATAATCGGGGGGAGGGCGCGGCCTTCCCCCTTTTTTCATGCCCGGCATGAAGGCGGCTCCTTCCCGCGTTTAATTAGGAGCGCTAAATCGCGCCATTTGTCCCAATGCGCCTGCAGCAGCAGGCAGGAGGTAAGATGAACCACAAGAACACCCGCGTACGGCGATTCACCTTGATTTTCACTATTCTTTTGGCGCTGTCCCTGTTGACAGGGGCGCTGGCGGAACAGGTGGCGCAGCAGGAAGCCCCGGCCGCCCTGTACATCAGCCCCCAGCAGGACCTGGTGATCTATGAAACCCCGGAGGAGGGCAAGGACAGCGCGCTGCTCCTGCCCGCCGGCATGGCCTGCCAGCTGCTTGAGCAGCAGGGGGACTGGGCCCGCATCCTGTATGTGAACCTGGCAGGGGACGTGAACAGCGGCTGGGTGAAGGGCGCAGCCCTGCGCCAGAAGACGGCGGAGGACGCCCCCAGCTACGGCATCGTCAACAGCCCGGACCCCCTCACCCGGGTGCCCCTGTATCAGAAGGCCAGCAGCAAGGCCAAGACCTTCGGCAAATACTACAACGGCGCGGTGGTGCAGGTGCTGGCTGCCCCGGACAAGAACTTTGTGAAGGTGCGGGCGGGCAGCCTGGAAGGCTACATGAAGCCGGAGTTCCTGGCCCTGGACGCACCCTTTGGCAGCGTGGTGCCCACCCTGCCCACGCCCCAGGTGCAGCATCCCAAGTATGCCGGCCTGACCCTGCGGGCCGGGCAAAGCTATCAGAGCGAGAAGCTGGGCAGCGCCGGCAACGGCCAGACGGTGCGGGTGGTGGGCATCACGGAGGAATTCGCCCACGTGATCCTGGAGGGCGGCCTCACGGGCTTCATGCAGGCCTCGGCCCTGGCCCCCCAGCCGGTGTACGCGGACCTGGATCCGGGCATCTTCACGGCGGAGCCCGAGGGCATGGCAACCGTGATTGACAACCCGGACGGCCAGGGCGCCCACCTGCGGGCCAAGGGCAGCACCGCCAGCGAATCCCTGGGCCTGTACATGAACGGCACCCGGGTCATCGTCACCGGCGGCAGCACCTGGTGGCGCAAGGTGTGGGTGGACGGCAAGACCGGCTACATGATGGCCAAGCTGCTGCGGGACTTCGTGCCTGAAGACAACCCGGATGAGGACCACATGGTGGCCGGGCCGTCGGACGACTACCCCTGGAATGATGATTTGTGGGAAGGGGACTGAAGCCTCAACATGGTGAAGAATCCCGCTTTTATCTTCCCTGAGTGGACGCTACAATCCATGTCACCAATTGGCGACATGGATTTTCGTATAAGATAGCTGCCACACCAGGGTTCAGCACCAAGACCCGGGGCTGCCAGTCCGTCTGTTTTCCTGATGCGCTAACGAAGCAAAGCCTTCATCAAACACAAAACCAGGCCCGGGAATTCCCGGACCTGGTTTTGTGTCCATCAGCGCCTTGCCGGCCCCGTGCTGCCCCTTTGCACCAATTCCACCGGGAAGGTGATGTTGTCCGGCTTTTTGCCGGCCAAGGAGGACAGGAGCATGCGCACCGCAGCCCGGCCACGCTGCACCACATCCTGACGGATGGTGGTCAATTGGGGCACGGTCAACTGGGCGACGGGCAGGTCGTCAAAGCCGATGACGGAGATGTCCTCCGGGATGCGCCGGCCGGCGTTTTGCAGCCCGGCCATGATGCCGGCAGCCAGCACGTCCGCCGTGGCGAAAATGGCGGTGAAATCGTCCCGCAGGGCCAGGGCGCGCCCCAGGTCTGCGGCTTCCCGGATGCCCATGGGGGACAGGAGGAGGCGCTCCTGAACAAAGGGCAGCCCGGCTTCCTGCAGGGCCTGCCGGTAGCCCATCAACCGCTCCTTGATGACCCCTTCCTCCATGGGAGCGGGGCCACAAAACAGGATGCGCTCATGGCCCAGGGAGATCAAATGCCGGGTGGCCATCAGCCCGCCTTCCCGGTCCTTCAGGTGCACTTGCATCCGGCTTTCATCATGAACCTCGCTGTCCACCAGCAGAAAAGGGGCGGGCTGGGTCTTCAGTTGCTCGTAAAAATCCTGGTTGAGGATGCCGGTCAAGATCAGGGCGTCGATGTTCCAGTTGCTTAAAAATTCAAGCAGTTCTTCCGCCGTATACACCGTGCGCACCATCATGAAATAATCGCTCCGGCGCAGCTCCAGTTCGATGCCGGTGAGGAGGGCGGAATGGAAGGGATCCTGGAAGCTGCCGCCGCTCTCCTCCGGCACGATGAGGTTGAACACGCCGATGATTTTCGAGGCATTGGTTTTCAGGGAACGGGCCGCCATGCTGGGTACATAGCCTTCCCGCTGGATGATGGCCTGAATCCTGGCCACTGTCTGGGGGGAAACCCGCTTGTGGTTGCCGTTGATGACGTTGGACACCGTGGTGGCGGTTACCCCGGCCAGGCGGGCGATGTCTGAGATGGTGGGCATGGGCGTTCTCCTTGTTGGATGTAGGCCTTTTTGGATGCTGAACCCGGCGCTGCCGGCTTTTGCCGCTGCAGGATTCCCCGTGCTGCTTCGGACGGCCCGGCCCCCGAAAACCAGGTTTCCTGGGAAAACAGTTGACAAGGCGGGCCGCGGGCCGTATGATAGGGAAGGTTCATCGTAAAACCTGACCAAATATAACATGGTCCGCGCGGAAACACAAGACAAATCTCCGGAAGGAACACGCGGAACGGGCTTATAGGACGGTAGGTTTAACGTAAAACTTAACACCCTGCCCCATCACAACAAGGTATCACAAGGAGGAAGCCCCATGAAGAAATTCCTGTCCCTGATGCTGGCTGCGCTGATGCTTCTCAGCACGGCGTCCGCCATGGCCGCCACCGTCACCCTGGGCATCTACCCGGTGGACACCGATTCTGCTGCCAAGGAAAACCACGACACCTACTACATCCCTGCCTTCAAGGAGCTCTATCCGGATGTGGAGCTGATCACCTCCAACTACACCTATGCGGTGGAAACCTTCACCGCCCTGGCAGAGTCCGGCAAGGTGCCCACCATCTTTGAGACCTGGTACACCGAGCCCCAGAAGCTGATCCGCAACGGCCAGGTGGCTGACATCACCGACGCCTTGACGGAACTGGGCTGGCTGGACAAGATCAACCCCTCCATCCGCGCCCTGCTGTCTGATGAAAACGGCCGTGTCTACGGCGTGCCCCGGGACGGCTATGCCCTGGGCATGATGCTCAACGTGGAAGTCTTCGAGGACGCCGGCCTGGTGGACGAGAACGGCATCCCCCTGTACCCCAAAACCTGGGATGAGCTCATTGAGACCGGCAAAATCATCAAGGAAAAGACCGGCTCTGCCGCCCTGTGCCTCCTGGCCCAGGACAATGCCGGCGGCTGGCATTTCTCCAACATCGCCTGGACCTTTGGCGCCCAGCTGGAAGTGCAGGACGAGAACGGCAAATGGCTGGCCCAGCTCAACACCCCCGAGGTGGTGGCTGCCATGACCATGGTGCAGACCCTGGTGCGTGAGGGCCTGCTCACCTCCGACCCCACCAGCGAGAACTGGGGCACCGGCTTTGCCCAGCTGGGCACAGGCGCAGCTGCCATGTACATCGCCGCCAATGACGCGGTGAACCAGCCCACTCAGAACAACGGCCTGGCGGTGGACAAGCTGATGATGATCGGCATGCCTGCTGGCTCTGCCCGCAGCTACAGCCTCTCCGGCGGTACCCCCTACATGTTTGCTGCCAACGCCACCCAGGAAGAGATCATGGCGGCGCTGAAATACCTGGAGATCATGGGCCGCGCCCCCGTTCTGACCGAAGCTTCCAAGGCCGGCCTCCGTGCGGATGCCGAGTACCGCGTGGCCAACGGCATCCCCGTGCTGCCCGCCTTCCCCGTGTGGACGGACGAGGCCTTCAACCAGGCCCAGGCCGATGTGGTGGCGGAGTTCAGCAATGTGGACGACCGGATGTTTGAAAACTACTTCGATGCAGTGTCTGCCGAAGGCGGCCTGAAGATGGAAGAGCCCATGGAAACCCAGCAGATGTACGGCGAGCTCACCAAGGTGCTGCAGGAAGTGGTCACCAATCCTGAAGCCGATGTACAGGCCCTGCTGGACACAGCCAACGCCAACCTCCAGACCATCCTGGACGAAAACGTCAACAAATAAGCCCGATTGCCGGGAAAGCCGGGGCAGCCTGGCTTTCCCGATTTTTTATTTCCTGACCTGTATTGCGGGAGAACACGATGTCCACCATCAAATCCAATGCCTTGAAACAAAGCGCCAGGCGGCACCGGGCCCTAAAAGACCTGGGGGCCTGGCTCATCATGCTGCCGGGCATCGCCCTGTTTGCCTTTTTTGTGTGGGTGCCCCTGGCAGAAGCCGTGCGGATGTCTTTTTACAAAACCCAGGGGATGCGCACCACGGAGTTTGTGGGGCTGTACAACTACAGCTACATGATGTTGAAGGACCCGGACTTCTGGCCTGCCGTGCGCAACTCCTTCCTGTACACCGGCTGGTCCCTGGTGATCGGCTTTCTGGTGCCCATGGCCCTGGCCATGATGATCCACGAGACCAAGCGTGGCAAAAGCCTCTTCCGCACGGCGGTCTATCTGCCCAACATGATGCCGGCTCTGGCCACCATCTTTTTATGGAAATACCTCTTCCGGGCGGATCAAACCGGCTACGTGAACATGCTGTTGGGCAAGCTGGGCATCGCACCTGTCAGCTGGCTGTCCAATGCACAGCTGGTGATTCCTGTTATTGTGGTCATCATGACCTGGAAGGGAGCGGGGGCCACCACCCTCATCTACCTGGCAGGCCTGCAGTCCATCAGCCAGGAGATTTATGAGGCCGCCATCATTGACGGCGCGGGCATCTGGTCCCGGATCCGCCACATCACCCTGCCCCAGATCTACAACCTCGCCCGCACGCTGTTCATCCTGCAGATCATTGCGGTGTTCCAAATCCTGTATGAACCCATGGTCCTGACCGGCGGCGGGCCCAACAATGCCTCGGTCTCCCTGATGCAGCTGGTGTTCCGCCAGGCCTTTGAGCTGGGGGATTACGCCAAGGCCTCCTCTGTGTCTGTGATGGTGAGCGTGGTGCTGATCACCATGACCCTGGTGTACAACCAGCTAAGCCGCAAGAAAGAGATGTGAGGATGATGAAAACCGGAAGACGCAGCAACGAGCTGGGGGTGCTGCGCCCCTATGATTTTGAAAAGCCCTCGGTGAAGCTGGGCTATGCCCTCCTGATCGCCCTGCTGATCCTGGTGCTCCTCATCAGCCTGATGCCCTTTGTCTGGGTGGTGCTGGCCGGCTTTAAGGATCAACGGGAGTTTATCAGGGGGGTGCGCACCGTGATGGCGGACGGGTCCGTCCGCTACCTGCCCCGCCTGCTGCCCGAGGTGTTCGACCTGTCCCTGTACGTCAAAACCTGGAACGACACCCGGTTTTACCTGTATTATGTCAACTCCCTCATCGTGGTGGCAGGCAGCGCCGCCTCTGCGCTGGTATTCAACGGCCTGCTGGCCTACGGCCTGTCCCAGCTGCGCCCCCGGGGTCACCGCCTGGTGCTGGGCCTGGTGATGGCCAGCCTGATGCTGCCGGCCACCACCTCCATGGCCCCCCTGTTTGTGAACATCAACCGGATCGGCCTCTCCGGCAGCTTCTGGCCCCTGATCCTGGGGGTGGGAGCCAGTGCCTTTTATGTGGTGCTGCTAAAGAACTTTTTCGACAACATGCCGGCTTCCCTGCTGGAATCCGCCCGCCTGGACGGCTGCAGCGATTTGAGCCTGTTTTTCCGCATCGTTTTTCCCCTGTCCATGCCCATCAACATGGTGGTGCTCATCTACGCCATCAACGGGGCCTGGAGCGATTTTTTGCTGCCCTACCTGGTGCTCAACAACGCCAAATGGGCTTCAGGTGCCACCAAGGAAACCGTCATGGTGCGCCTGTTCTCCTTCCAATCCAGCAACGCGGCCCGGGACATTGATGTCATCCGCGCCATTGTCTTTTCCATCATCCCGCCCATTTTGCTCTTCATCCTGTTTCAGCGCAGGATCACAGACAACGTGGTGTCCGCGGGTATCAAGGGGTAAGTATGTCAAAAATTGCAGACCGTTATCTCAAGACAGATCCCTGGCAAGTGATCGAGGAAGGCTTTGATCCTGCCCGTTCCCTGGTGTCCGAGTCCATCTTTTCCCTGGCCAACGAATATATGGGGGTGCGGGGCTTTGTGGAGGAAGGGCTTGCGCCCGGCATCCCCGGCATGGTGGGCAGCTACCTGGGGGGCGTGTACGAACTGGCAGGGGAGGAGGGCCCCGGGGGCTATAAGGGCATTGTCAAACAGACCCACTACATGGTGAATGCCGCCAATTTCTTGAAGGTCCGCTTGGAGGTCAACGGCCAGCCGGTAGTTTTGTCAAGTGAGGCCCGGGACTTCGTGCGCCGCCTGGACATGAGAACAGGCCTTTTGTCCCGGTCCTACAGCCTGAAGGCCGTCGGCATCCGGCTGCACCTGCGGTTTGAGCGCATCCTGTCCATGCAGCAGCCCAGCCTGGCAGCCCAGCAGGTAGCAATCACCGCCGATGCTCCCTGCCGGCTGCGGGTTCAGTTCCTGGTGGATGGCAGCCAGCAGCATTACGCCACCGGCACCTGTCTGTGGCAGCAGGTGGATGCCCAGGCTGTCGGAGACAGCGGCAGCCTGCTGATGAAAACGGCCACCACAGGCCTTTACGCCCGCTACCGCTGCCGGGTTGCCGGCAGCACAGCCCAGGTGCAGGACCGGGTGCTGTGCCAGACCATGGAAGCCAGCCTTCAGCCAGGGCAGCCCCTGTGCCTGGAAAAACAGATCCAGGTGGATGTCTTCAGGACGGGGGAGGCACCGGCGGAGAAGCCCCTTCAGCTTCAAGCCTTCCAGCAGATCCTGGCCGGCAATACAGAATATTTCGCAACCTTCTGGCGCACCGGGGATGTGGAGGTTCTTGGGGACGAGCTCACCCAGCAGGGCATCCGCTACTGCATTTTCCAGCTGCACCAGACCTTCCGGGGCCTGGATGGCCGAAACAACATCGGTGCCAAGGGGCTGACGGGAGAAGCCTACAACGGCCACGCCTTCTGGGACACCGAAACCTATTGCCTGCCCTACTACCTGCTCAATGACCATCAGGCCGCCCGCAGCCTGATGATGTACCGGCATTTCACCCTGAAGGAGGCCATGGAGCGGGCGAAGCAGCTGGACTGCGCCGGTGCCTGCTATCCCATTGCCACGCTGAACGGCAAGGAGGCCTGCACCCTCTGGCAGCATGCCAGCCTGCAGATGCAGCCCTCCACCGCTGTGGCCTACGGCATCTGGCATTATGTCCATGTCACCGGCGACAGGGATTTCCTGTACCGGGAAGGGATCGCAATGCTGGTGGAAATCTGCCGCTACCTGGCCACTCGGGGCAACTGGAACCAGGACAGGACAGGCTATGGCTATTACGGTGTCATGGGGCCGGACGAGTTCCACCTGATGGTGAACAACAATTTCTACACCAATTTCATGGCGCAGCAGACCTTGCTGTTCACCCTGAACACCCTTCAGGAGATGCCGGTTTCGCCGGTGACCCGGGAGGAAATGGACCAATGGCGGCAGATGGCCGAAAACATGATCCTGCCCCAGCGGGAAGACCTGGTCATCGAGCAGCATGAAGGCTATTTCAACCTGCCCCACCTGGATGTGCGCGGGATTCCTGTCACGGATTTTCCCCTGTATGAAAACTGGAGCTACGACCGCATCTACCGCACCGACATGATCAAACAGCCCGATGTGCTCATGGCCATGTTCCTGCACCCGGCCTGTTTCAGCAAAGAGGAGCTGGCGGCCAACTATGATTATTACGAGCCGCGCTGCATCCATGAATCCAGCCTGTCTCCCAGCGTCCACAGCATCCTGGCGGCCAGCCTGGGGCGCCATCAGGAGGCAGAGCGCTTCTTTGGCTTTGCAGCCCGGCTGGACCTGGACAACTACAACCGCAACACCGGAGAAGGCCTGCACCTCACCAGCATTGCCGCCGCCTGGGTCACCATTGTGTACGGCTTTGGCGGGCTGCGCACTGACGGCGCGGGGCTGGCGCTGTCTCCCTTCCTGCCCAGCAGCTGGGCAGGGTATTCCTTCTGCCTGAAGGTGCAGGATTCCTGGGTGAAGGTCCGGGTGGATGGTGCTGGCACCCGGCTGAGCCTGATGGAGGGTGCACCGGTCAGGTTGAACGTACACGGCCAGGAGGTGCTGGTGTCATGAAAAAAATGCTGATGATCCTGATGATGACGATGTTGCTGCTGCCCGTGCTGCCTGCCCGGGCCAGCACGGTGCAGCTGCATGTGCCGCCCCGGAACCTGCTGCCGTCAACGGCCTGCCGGGTGCTGGTGGAGGGGGTGGAATTGAAGGTGGTCGACGCCACTGTCAACCACCAGCGCACCTGGGCAGCCAACCCCATCCTCACCGGCAGCGTGCCCTTTGGCATCTTTGACATGTCAGGCCCTGTGACGGTGGAGGTGCTGCTGCCGGAAAAAGCAGAAAGCGCGCTGGTGCGCCCCCTGTCCCTGGGCATCCATCCCCACGTGTCCGGCAACAGCATCCGCTTTGTGCTGCAAACCCCGGGCCCTGTCACGGTGGAATGGGACGGGGACTACAAAAATGCCCTGCACCTGTTTGCCCAGCCTGTGGAAAGCGATGTGCCGGACAGGGAGGACCCCGATGTGCTCTATTTTGGCCCGGGCCTTCATGACGTGGGGGTGCTGGAGCCGGACAGCGGGCAGACTGTGTACCTGGCCGGCGGCAGCGTGCTGCTGGGGGCCATCCAGGCGGAGGGGAAGAAGGACATCACGGTGCGCGGCCGGGGCATCCTCTCCGGCAAGGGCTACGACCGCTGGAAGGACAGCATCGTCCCCCTCAATTTTAACAATTGCGACAACATCACCATTGAAGGCATCACCGTGATTGAGCCGGCTGCCTGGGTCCTGAACCTGTACAAAAGCCGGCAGGTGCAGGTGCGGGGCGTCAATATCATCGGCTGGGTGTCCAATTCCGACGGCATCACCATCCAAAGCTGTGAAAACGTGCAGGTGTCGGGCTGTTTTGTGCGCTCCTGGGACGACAGCCTGGTGGTGAAGGGCTATGACGGGGATGTTCGGGGCATCCATTTCAAAGACTGCGTCCTGTGGACAGACCTGGCCCAGTCCTGTGAGGTGGGCTACGAAACCAGGGCGGCGGTGATGGAGGACATCCGCTTTGAAAACATCACCGTGCTGCACAATTTCCACAAGCCTGCCATGTCGGTGCACAATTCCGACCACGCCCTGGTGCGGGATGTGCTGTTCCGCAACATCACGGTGGAGGACGCCCAGATGGGGGAGGGGGATGGCGCCCGGCTGCTCATCGAACTGACCACCACCAAGTCCCAATGGTCAAAGACCGCGGACCGGGGCCGCATCCGGGATGTGCGCTTTGAGGGCATCCGGGTGCTGTCCGGCAAGGACTGCTCCATCCGCATCTTCTCCTTCAGCAGGGAGAGCAACATCGACGACATCTTTTTTTCGGACCTGGAGATCCTGGGGCGGCGCATCACCTCCCTGGAGCAGATGAAAATGAATGTCAACAACCGCAACGGGGACAACATCCGCCTGCTGAATACGCCTTCTGATGTCAGCCAAAACCACCCCGGCTATCTGAAGACCTATGCCAAGATGCAAACCGCGGTGGCGGCGGAAACCGGCATCAAGGCCAGCGCTTCCAGCTTCATCGCGCCCTACCAGGCGGAAAACGTGGTGGACGGCAGCCTGAACAGCTACTGGGAGGGGGAAGGCCAGGGGGAGGATGTCCTGAGCCTGCATTTTGATGCGCCCCGGGAAGTTGAAGCCCTTGTCCTCTACCTGAACCCCGCTGCAGCCTGGGGCAAACGGGAGCAGACCATCGCCGTGGCACTGAGCCGGGACGGCCAGGCCTTCCAGGAAGTGCTGCCTGCAGCCGCCTACACCTTTGACCCGGCAAGCGGCAACCAGGTGCGCCTCGTGCTGCAGAGCAGCCAGGTGAGCGCAATCAGGTTGACCTTCAGCGGCAACACCGCCTCCTTTGGCGGCCAGCTGGCGGAGATCCAGGTGGAATAAGAACTACCTGAGAGCGTTGCATCAGGGTCATCATCCAGGGCTAAAAAGCCTGACGCATCCTGCGGGCTGCGCCAGGCTCTTTACTTGATTTTTTACAACACCACTTGGCTTAAAGAATGTACGTCACCATCACTCCCCAATTGACGCCGCCCCCGCAATCTGCGAAACTGGTTCAAGAACAATCAGAATCGAGGTGCCCCCATGCTACACGCCTATCCCCGCCCCGCCTTTGCCCGGCCCCAGTGGACCAACCTGAACGGCGCCTGGCGCTTTGCCTTTGACGACGGCAACCAGGGATTGAAACAGAGGTGGTATGAGGAGTTCCCCCAGGGCCTCACCATCCAGGTGCCCTACACCTATGAAACCCGGATGTCGGGCATCGGGGAGGAGGCTTTTCACCCCGTCATCTGGTATGAACGGCTTGTGGACATCCCGCCTGTCTCCGGCCGGATGCTGCTGCATTTTGAAGGGGTGGATTATGAGGCTGCCGTCTACGTGAACGGCGCTTATGCCGGCGGGCATCAGGGGGGCTATGCGGCCTTTTCCCTGGACATCACGCCCTTTGTGCAGCCCGGGCAAAACAAGGTCACCGTCCGGGTGCAGGACAGCGACAGCGTGATGCTGCCCCGGGGCAAGCAGCGCTGGAAGAAGGAAAACTTCGGCTGCTGGTATGTGCAGACCACCGGCATCTGGAAGACGGTGTGGCTGGAGGCGGTGCCGGATTGCTACCTGGACCATGTGAAGATCACCCCGGACATCGACACCGGCACGGTGCTTTTGGTGGCGAAGCTGGCGGGGGACGCGCCTGCGGACGGCCTGCGCCTGGTGTGCGAGGTGTCCTTTCAGGGCAAGGGGGTGGCCCGCCAGGAGATGGCGGTTCCGGGGGACCAGCTGGCCTTCAGCCTGCAGCTGTCCGGCCACAACCCGCCCTGGGACCTGCAGCTCTGGCACCCGGACCACCCCCATTTGTATGATGTCACCTTCTCCCTGGTGGACGACGGCGGCGTCCGGGACACCGTGTCCTCCTACGTGGGGATGCGGAAGATTGAGATAGTGGGGGACCAGGTGCTCCTCAACAACCTGCCCATCTACCAGCGCCTGATCCTGGACCAGGGCTACTGGCCGGATTCCCATATGACCCCGCCGGATGACAGGGCCTATGAAAAAGACCTGGATTTGATCCTTGCGGCGGGCTACAACGGCCTGCGCAAGCACCAGAAGACGGAGGACCGGCGCTTCCTGTACCTGTGCGACAAAAAAGGCCTGCTGGTGTGGTCGGAGATGGCCGCCCAGTACACCTTCAATGACCAGGCGATGGCCCTCTTCACCCGGGAGTGGCTGGAGGTGGTGGCCCAGAACTACAACCACCCCTCGGTCATCGTGTGGACGCCCTTCAACGAGTCCTGGGGCATTGGCGAGGTGTTCACCAACCGCGCCCAGCAGGATTTCACCCGGGCCGTCTACCACATCACCAAGGCCTATGACGGCATGCGCCCGGTGATTGTCAACGACGGCTGGGAGCACACGGTGAGCGACATCCTCACCCTTCACGACTATGAGGAGGACGCCGGGCGGTTTGCAGCCCGCTACCGGGACCTGCCGGCCCTGCTTAATAACCAGGCCCCCTACAACCTGCACAAATACGCCATGGCCCGGGGCTTTGCCTACCGGGGTCAGCCGGTGATCATCAGCGAGTACGGCGGCATCGCCATGCAGGACGAATCCGGCTGGGGCTACGGCAACCAGGTGGCGGACGAGGCGGCCTTCCTGAAACGCTTTGAGGCCATCACCGGGGCCATCCAGGACATCCCCGGCATCGTGGGCTATTGCTACACCCAGGTGTCCGACGTCCAGCAGGAGGTGAACGGTCTGTTCACCCCGGAGCGGCAGCCCAAGGTGGATGTACAGGCCCTGCGGGCAGTCAACACAAAGCGGACGGAAGGATCAACGCGGTGAGCAGGCTGCGTGTGCTGTTTTACGGCGATTCCATCACCGATGCCGGGCGGGACATCGTGATGGAGGACAGCCTGGGCCAGGGCTATCCCCTGCTGCTGGCGGCGGAACTGGGGCTGACCCAGCCCGGCCGCTGTGCCTTTTTCAACCGGGGCATCTCCGGCAACCAGGTGACGGATTTGTACGCCCGTTTACAGCGGGATGTGCTGGCCCTGCAGCCGGACGTCCTCAGCATCCTGGTGGGCATCAACGATGTGGCCTATGCCGGGGAGGACCCGGAGGGCAGCAGGCTGGCGGCTTTTATCGAAGTGTATGACCGGATGCTGAAAAAAGCCCGGGCCGAGCGCCCGGGGCTGCGCCTGTTGCTGATGGCGCCCTTTGTGCTCAAGGGCAGCGCCACCGGTTTGCACTGGCAGATGTTTGAGCGCCAGACCGCCCGCTACGCCCAGGCCGTGGAGGGCCTGGCCGCCGCCCACCAGGCGGCTTTTGTGCCCCTGCAGGCAGCCTTTGATGCGGCTTCGCAGCAAGCCCCGGCCAGCTATTGGCTGACAGACGGCGTCCACCCCAGCCCCGCAGGCCACGCCCTGATCGCAAGGGAATGGTTGAAGGGCTGGGACCAGCTGATCGATTGATTCAGATTTTTTGATACACAGCAATCTGCGACGGGGCGCCTTCATAAAAGGGCGTCCTGTTCCAGTCTGCATAGCGCACTTGCAGCATCATCCCGACTTCACCGGCCATCCGGTCCATCTCTGGGGGCAGGATGTAGCGGTGCCGGCTGCGGAAGATGCGGGCCTCCCGGCCTTCCCCAAAGCGGATGTGGTGGGAGGTGACCTGCTGGGCGGCTGTGTCCAGGCTGTCCACGCAGAAATACCCGGGTGCCGCCTGGGTGACCATGGCCCGGGTGTCCGGGGGGAAGAGGTCCAGGCGGGGAATCCACAGTTCCACCACAAAATGGCCGCCCGGTGCCAGGTGCCGCGCCGCATTGTTGAAGCAGGCAAGCTGCGCCTCCCGGCTTAAGAGGTTGGAGAGGGTGTTGAACACAAGATAGACCAGGGAAAAGGCCCCGGGCACCCGCAGGCTGCTCATGTCCCCCAGGGTGACGGGCAGGCGGGCTTCCGGCACTTTTTCCCGCAACCGGCGCAGCATGGCAGTGGACAGGTCCACGCCGTGGACGGGCACCCCGCTGTCCATCAGGGGGATGGCCACCCGGCCGGTGCCCACCCCCAGTTCCAGGGCCGGGCCGCCAGCGGCCAGCTCCTTCAGCAGGCTGACGGTGGCAGCCTGAAGCTCAGGCTCAAACATGCCTTCCCCCGGGGTGTCATAGGCATCCGCCGCCGCATCGTCCCAGCGCCGGGCTTCCTCGGCGAGCCAGTCACGGATATCTGAATCATTCATGCGATCATCTCCAGGCGGTTGTCAGGCTGTTGTTATATCGGCAAGAGTTGAGCATAGATTCTGGAAAAAACTGGGCAGCAATTCTGCGCATCAGCCGGCTGTACTCCAGATACAACCGGGCAATCTGCTGCCGGTCCTCCTCCTTGTCCATCAGCAGGAGGGTCAGGGGCAGGAGGGCTGTGATGATATGCGGATCTACAGGCATGTTCATCCCCTTCACCAACGTTCCATCTCCAGAAAATCTACAATGTTCCTGTGGAGGATGCCCTCCCGGCTGAAATCCACGGGGTCCATAGACAGGACGTACTTGGGGTGGTTGTCCTGCACCTGGCGGTACACACCAAACTCCCGTTCCACTGTGTCCGAATCCGCCAGCAGGTAGGCCACCTGCAGGTAGCGCTGTTCTTCCCCGCGGCGCAGCACGAAGTCAATCTCCCTGCCGTTTACACGGCCGATGGACACCTGATAACCCCGGCTCAAAGCCTCCAGCAGCACGATGTTCTCCAACGTCTGGGCGATGTCCGCCTGGGGATTTTGCACCAGAGGCAGGCGCAAACCATGGTCCACCATGTAGTATTTGTCCCCTGCGGTCAGGAATTCCTTGCTTTTTAAATCCAGGTTTTTAAGGGTGTAGAACAGGAAGGCCTCCTGGCAGTGGGAGAGGTAGTTCAAGATGGTGTCCACAGACGCTTTCCGGCCTACGGATTTGAAGTATTTTTCGATGGAGCGGGCAGAAAAGACCTTGCCATTGTTGAGCACCACATAGTGAATCAACCGGGTCAGGAGGTCCACATCCCGGATCTGGTGCCGGGACACGATGTCCTTTAACACGACAGAATTGTAGACATCATTCAGATAAACCAGGCAGGCCTCCTGCTGGTAATTCAGCTGCTGCAAAAAGGGCAGCCCGCCAAATTTCAGATAGGCGTCGAAACCTTGCCCGGTCTGCTTGAATTCTGCAAAGCTTAGGGGATATACCGTAAAGGCTGCATAGCGCCCGGCGATGTGGGTGGACAGCTCCGAGGACAGCAGGCTGGAGTTGGAGCCGGTGATATAGATGTCGCAGTCGTAGCTCACCCGGTAGGAGTTGATGCTTTTCTCCCAGCCCGCTACCTGCTGAATTTCATCAAAGAAGAGGTAGAGCTTCCCTGTTTTGCCTCTGGCAAAGGCAGCCACATGCTCGTCCAGCTGCCTGTAATCCAGGAGCCGGGCATGCAGGTGGCTTTCAAAGTTGAGAAACAGTACTTTCTCGGGCTCAGCTGCCAGCTCCTCCCGGATTTGCTGCAGCAGCACGGACTTTCCGCTTCTGCGAAAGCCTGTGATGACCTTCACCAGGTCCTTGTTGTAAAATGGCCGGATCCGGGCCAGATAGCGTTCCCTGACAATCATCCCCATCACCTCTGTCTGTTATACTCGACAGTTTATCAATAAAAAGAAGGTTTGTCGAGTATAAACGACAACTCGGTGGAATGATGATTTGTGTCGATTATAATCGACAAGAAGGACGGGTGAGGAAGTTTTGTCGATTATGTTCGACAAAAAGCAGGCTGCTCAGCCTGATTCATGATTCTGCCCCAATGGGAAGGAGGATATGATGATCGTTCGTGGCTCCTGCTGCACAGGCAAGAGCCGCAAACCTGTTATTCCCCCTCCGGCCTCACTGTAATCACCCAGTTCATGTCCTGCTCCCAGGTGCTGTCCGGCCCGTCCCGCAGCCAGTCCCCTTCGCTGGTGATCTCCCAGTTCTGGATGCTCATCTGGATCTGGTATTCCGGCATCTCCGGCACCATGGGCGCCTGAAAATGGTAGCTGAGGCTGCCGTCCTCGTGGCTGCTGTAGTCATACATGATCTCCCAGCCCTCCTGCAGTTTGCCGTCAATCAACACCCCGTGGGGCCGGGCGGTGGCAATCAGGATGGGGGCGTCTTTTTCCAGGGCTTTTTCTATGAAGGTGGGGGTGTCGGGGGGTGCTGTTTCCCCCTTGTGGCTGTTGTAGCCGATGTGCTCGATGATGAGGGTGTCCTCCGGCATCAGCACGATGTTGGCGCCTGCCACCGGGGTGATGCGGATGGTGCCGAAGAGGGACTTGTGCTGATAGGAGTATGCTTCCTTGTCCGCCTGGCCCTCGCCCATGTAGATGGCTTCCAGCACCTCGTACTGCACCCGGCCCAGCACCTTCACCTGGTGGATGGGCATGTGGGTGCCGGCCTTCAGCTCATCAGCCCACTGGCTGCCATACATCCTTTCAATCCAGTTCACCGTGGCGGACCAGTTCATGGCCAGGGCCGTGCCCAGGAGGGCCACCAGGGCGAAGGCCAGGATGAGGGAGAGGGCCTTGCGCCGGGGCTGTTTGCCCTGGGCTTTGGAAAGGACGTTTTCGATGTGCTGCTCCTCTACCTTCATCCCGGAGAGGCGGCGGTCCATGGCGGTTTTCAGGTTGCGTTCAGTCGGTTTCATACCACCCCTCCAGTTCTGTTTTCAGAATGCTTTGCGCCTTGTCCAGGCGTTTGTACACGGTGGGCAGGGCGATCTTCAGGGCGCTTGCCACCTCCGCCGCCGGCAGGCCCATGTAGTAAAACAGGAGCACGGCTTCCCGCAGCTTCCCGGGCAGGGCCATCACGGCGGTGATGAGGGTGTCGTCGGCCTCCACCGGCGGCACGGCGGGCTCCGGGATTTCCGTGAGGGAGATGCCCCGGTTCACCCGGCGCATCCAGGCGCTTTTTTTGATGTCCTTGCACACGTTGATGGCAATCCGGGTCAGCCAGGTCTTCTCCTCGCTGTCCCCCCGGAAGCGCCCGTAGCCCCGGTAGGCCTTCAAGAAGGTTTCCTGCATGGCGTCTTCGGCCAGGTGGTAATCCCCGAGGTACACAAAGCACAGCCGGAGGATGCTGTCGCCATGCTGGCGCATCAGGCTTTCCACGGCATGGGGTGTGGCCCAACCCTCCGGACGGCTCAAAATTGCAAACTTTCCTCCCAGTTCCATATCCATTGGACGATGCCCGTCCGATATTTTATCCTGTTCTTCAACATTATTTTGCCCGGGCCTGCCCTGCTTCCGGCGCCCGGTAGATCAACACCGTCAGGGCGCCGCCTTGGGGCCGGACTTCCAGGCGGATGGCGTAGGGCAGCATGTTGGTGAAGGCCAGGTCGCTGTACAGCCCCACCATCGCGTCAAAATGCCGGGGGACATAATCCACGCCCCTTTTGCTGTGCACCTCCCACTGGTCGATCTTCAGAGGCAGGCCCAGGGCGGCGTTGTACAGGGTGGTGGACAGCTGGCACACCCCGCCGCCATAGCCTTTGCCGCTGCCGCCGATGATGGGGGCGATGTCATAGCCCTTGCTTTTGACATAGGGGGCGCAAACCCTGTTGAAGGAGAAATCCTCCCGGGGCGGGATCACCAGGCCGTCCAGCCAGCTGGCGGCCAGCTCGATGTTGTAGGCCCGGCCGCGGGCCAGCTTGCCGCCGGTTTGGTCGTTGTAGTAGGTGGTGAAGCCGTAGAGCAATTACCCCGCCTGGGCCTCCTGCCAGGGCACAAAGGGGAGGAAGTCGGCTTCTGCTATCGGCAGGGTGACAAGGTCCCGGTGCATGTTCAGTTCCGCCTGTCCGCCGGCGAGGCCCTTCACCGCCAGGATGTCCCCGGGGCGCAGGCTGTTGCCCGAATAGCCGGGGACCGCGGCCTGGGCCGGGGCTTTCAGGGTGATGATGCCCGCCTGGGTCAGGGCGCCGGGGATAGGGTCCTTGGGGTCAAAGGCGCGGAACTTGGCCAGCCAGCGGGTGCGGGCATAGCCCGTCATGGACCCAAAAGCAATCTTGCTCCATTCCTCTCCGGTCTGGATGACCAGCACCCTGCTTTCCTCCGGCACCAGCACCAGCCGGCGGGCGCCCTCCTCCGGTGCTGCGCGCAGCTGGAAATCCGTGGTTGACTGGGCGGTGTAGCGGGCGGCTTCCCCCTGGGCCAGGGGAGACGTGAGGCACACCAGCAATAAAACAACCAGGACCAAATACTTTTTCATCGACGCATCCTCCCTTTTCCCATTGGACGAGGGCGCTGCACAAAATTATCCATCATGCACCATCAAAAACGAAAATAGCGCTTGGTGTTGTAATAGCTGATGTCCTCCACCATCCGGCCCAGCAGGGGTATATCTGCCGGGTATTCGCCGTTTTCCACCCAGGTGCCGATGATGTCGCAGAGGATGCGCCGGAAGTACTCGTGCCGGGTGTAGGACAGGAAACTGCGGGAGTCCGTGGTCATGCCGATGAAATGGCCCAGCACCGAGTGGTTGGCCAGGTTGATGATCTGGTCCCTCATCCCGGTTTTGCTGTCGTTGAACCACCAGGCGCTGCCGTGCTGGATTTTTCCCGGGTGGGTGGCGTCCTGGAAGCAGCCGGCCATGGCGGCCACCTGGGGGTTGTCGGCAGGGTTTAAGGAATACAGGATGGTTTTGGGCAGGCCCCCCCGGGCCTCCATCCGCCCCAGCAGGGCCCCCAGCTTTTCACCGACCCCGGCTGTGCCCCGGATGGCGTCAAAGCCGGTGTCCGGCCCCAGGGCCTTGAAGGCCACCGGGTTGTTGTTGCGCACCGCGCCCACATGCAGCTGCATCACCATGCCCCGCGCCCGGTAGGCCGGGGCCAGGAAGCACAGCAGGTGAAACTGCAGGGCATCGGCCTCCTGCGGGCTGATGTCATGGCCCTGGAGGGCCTTTTCAAAGGCCGCCTCCGGATCCGCCCCGGTGTCCGTCACCATCCGGTCCAGCCCGTGGTCCGCGGCGCTGCAGCCCCGCGCCCAGAAGGCGTCCAGGCGCTTGGTCAGGGCGGCCTTCAGCAGGTCCAGGCTGGTGATGTCAAGGCCGCTGGCCCGGCCCAATTGCCCCAGATAGTCAAGGTAGCCCGGCTTGTCAGCCTGCAGGGCCTGGTCCGGCCGGAAGGCGGGAAACACGGCGCAGGGGCTGGCGGCATCCTGCTGCAGCTGCCGGTGCACCTCCAGATCGTCCGCCGGGTCGTCGGTGGTGCAGATGGTTTCCACGTTGGAGCAGCGGATGATCTCCCGGACGGACAGGTGCTTGAGGTGCTCCTGGGTGGCCTCCCAGATCTCCAGGCAGCTGCCGGGCCCCAGGGGCTCCGTGATGCCGAAATAGCGCTTCAGCTCCATGTGGGTCCAGTGGTAAAGGGGGTTGCCGATGAGGAGGGGCAGGGTGGCGGCCCAGGCCTCGAACTTGTCGTAAGGGTCCCCCTCCCCGGTGACCAGCTGCTCCGGCACCCCGTGGGCCCGCATGGCCCGCCACTTGTAGTGGTCCCCCGTAAGCCAGGCCTCGGTGAGGTTGGAAAAATGCAGGTTGTCTGCAATCTCCCGGGGGTTGATGTGGCAGTGGTAGTCGATGATGGGCAGGGGGGCCGCGTAATCATGGTACAGCAGCCGGGCGGTGTGGCTGTTCAGCAGGAAATGGACATCCATGAAGGGCTTGGTCATTTTATGTCTCCTTGATGTGTTTATCCGGTGCCTGGTCCCAGGCGCCGCTTGCTGTGAAGCCGGCGGCCAGGGCGTCTGCCGACTGCACCACTTCCTGCGGGAAATCCATCTGGGACAGCAGGCGGATGGCGTTGCGGGTGGTGCTGGGGCCGGCCAGCAGGCGGTAGGGGAAGGTCATGCCGGCATCGGTCATCTCCTCCCGGAAGTGGAACTGCTGGAAATCCCGCAGCAGCTGGGTCAGTTCGATGTCGTGGGTGGCGGCCATGCACA
>DAITOE010000008.1:0-22844 GCA_036834245.1 Clostridia bacterium
AGGCTTCCACATACTCGTTAAAGGTGGAGTTTGCGATGGAAGTGGTGGAAGCAACATCTGCATACAGGGTCTTTTTGGTGGACAGGGTGCAGATGTTCCTGGCGTATGACCGCAGAATTGTCTGTGCCCACAAAGGGTTTCTCTTCACGTTGTCAATGCTTGAAATATCACTGTTCGCTATCTGCCTGAACAAGTCCTTGGCGATTTCCAGTTTCGCCCTGGGCGTTTTGTTGTTGACAGCGCGGGGCCATCCGCCGCGGCAGATTGCAAAAATGAGCTCATCCACCGTCAACTCCGAGCGACAGCCTTCAAAGGAAGCCGGATCCGCAAACAAGCTTTTCAAAGAGACAGTGCCATTGGATTCGCCGCTTTCAAAAAGGCTCATGGGATACATTTTCAGCGTGGATATTCTCTGCGTCCCGGTATGTGGGGTATCCGCCTGTTTGGAGGTGGAGCCAGTCAATATGTAGGCACCATTTTCTTGTGTGTCATCCACATCTTTGCGGACAGCCCCCCATATTTTGGGCGCGTCCTGCCACTCGTCAAAAAGCCTTGGTTTTTCGCCCAGAAGCAGCCTTGAAGGATGTGTATTTGCAACTGCAAGAACCTCATCCCGCCTGTCTTCATCCTGGAACTCCACTACGCTGTTAGCTTTTTGCTTGGCTGTGGTTGTCTTGCCGCAACCCTTTGGCCCAACAATCAGCGTTGCACCAAAGCTCTCAAGCTTCAGGTCAAGTATATCGTCTGCGACCCTCTCACGGTACTTCTTCACGTCCATCACCTCGACCAGATGATACCACAATCACGAACATTTGTGTCATAAAATCGGTAACATTTGTGGATATTTTTCGGTAATAATTGTGGATATTCTTCGGTAATAATTGTGGTGATTCATCGGTAATATTTGTGAATGCCTGCGGGTTGTGCTTATTCTCTCCCCGCTTCGTTACTTTCATCGTTCCTACGGCCCTTGCTCTCCCAGCCGCAATTCCCGGGTGGCCACCCGGTTGATGAAGGTGCGCTCGTGCTCGATGACCACCATGGTGGCCTGGGTTTCAAGGAGCATGTCCTCGATCTGCTCGCGGCTTTCCGGGTCGATGTCGTTTAAGGGCTCGTCCCAGAGGTAGAGCTGAGCGGGCTGGGCCAGGGAGAGGGAGAGCAGGGTCTTTTTGCGCTGGCCCAGGGAGAAGGTGGTGACATCCCGGTCAAAATGGGCCTGGGGCAGGTCAAACTTGCGCAGGAGGGTAAAAAAGAGGCTGAGGTCCAGGCCCCGGCCCTGGGCCAGCTCCCGGGGGGTGCCGGCGAGGCCGGCGGCGGTCTGGGGCAGGTGGGAGATGATGAGACCCTGGGGGAGGGTGAGGCTGCCGGCGGTGGGCTGCAGGTCCCCCAGGATCAGTTTGAACAGGGTGGACTTGCCGCAGCCGTTGGGCCCGGTGAGGGCCAGGCGCTCCCCGGGTTTGAGGGTGAGGGTGAGGTTGGTGATCAGGGGGGCGCTGCCGAAGGAAAAGGACAGCTGGTGCATCCGCAGCACATAGGGAGCGGGGTGGTGGACGGGCTGGAGCTTGATGGGGGAGGTGTACTCCAAGTTTTTGAGGAGCTGCTCTTTTTCGGTAATCTGCCGCTGGATGCGGGTTTCAATGGCCTTGGCTTTGCGCATCATCTTGGCCGCCCGGGCGCCGATGAAGCCCCGGTCGCAGGGGCCCTGGCCGATCTTGGTGGCCTCGATTTTGTCGCTCCAGGCGGATTTTTCCCGGGCGGAGCCCTGGAGGCGCCGGATGTCGGCGATGAGGGCAGCCTGCTGCTCCCGCTCGTATTCATCCTGCTGACGCTTGTTCTCCCGGTAGGTGGAATAATTGCCGGCCACCAGGCGGGCGCCCTGTTTTTCCAGGGCCAGGATGTGGTCGCAGACGCTGTCCAGCAGGTCCCGGTCGTGGGAGACGGCCAGGAAGCCGGACTTCTGCCGGAGGTAATCGGCAATGAGCTGGCGGCCTGAACTGTCCAGGTGGTTGGTGGGCTCGTCAATCAGCAGGAAGTGCCCGGGCAGGAGGAAGAGGGCGGCCAGCTTGAGCCGGGTCTGCTCCCCGGGGCTGAAGGAGGAGAAGGGGCGGCCCAGGTCCTCCTGGTCAAAGCCCAGCAGGGCGGCCTCCTTTGCCAGCAGGTCCCGGATGATGTAGCCCTGGGCCAGTGCATAGCGCTGCTCGATGTCCCCGTAGCGGGCGATGGCCTCGGGGCTGGCCAGGGCCAGGCAGTCAGCCATCTCCTTTTCCCAGCGGGTGTAGGGCAGCCGGGCGTCGATGAGGGCTTCCCGGGCGGGCCGGTCGGATGCCGCCTCAAAGGGAAACAGGTCAAAGGGCAGGGCGCTGATGACCTGGCCCTGGCCCTGTAATTGCCCCGCCATGAGGCGCAGCAGGGTGGTCTTCCCCCGGCCGTTGCGGCCCACCAGCCCCAGGCGCCAGGAGGAATCCATATTGAACGTGAGGTCGGAAAACACAGGCTCCGGAGAGCCTTCATAGGTGAAGGACAGATTTTGAACTTGTATGACTGTCATAAAACCCCCTGGATACAGGGCGGCGCAGCGGCTTTTGCAAGCGCTTCTGCAAGCCACATCCTGCTGTCGCGTGACGAAATCAGCTGGGGGTGTCGATCATCAGGGCAGTCCTCCTTGTTGAGATGGCTTGATTGTAGCGGTTTATCGGCTAGAATTCAACAATGGACAAATTACAAATTAAGAAAATTGCCAAAAAAGCTCCTGTGCTAATCACCAAATTCCAAAGTTTTGAAGAGAGGGGTACGGGGAGAGAGCTTTTTCAAAAGCTCTTTCCCCGCCTCGTATCGTTCCAAAACGTTCCCCAAGAACCCCGTACGCCCTACTCCTCCCCTTCCAGGTGCATCAGGCGGACCCTTTGTTCCAGCTGCTGGATGAATTGCTCCAGGCTGATGTGTCCCTGGGCGTAGCGGTCCACCTCGTGACGGATGACGGCGGGCTTGTCGTCGATGGTGTCCAGGATGCTGGGGCCGGGGAAATAAAACCGGGGCGCCAGCTGGTTTTTGTACATCTCCAGGTCCTCCGGGCTGATGACATAGCCCCACAGGCTGATGGCGTCCATGCGCGCCTGAAGATCGGCCAGGGTGGCTTCCAAGCGGGCGCGGGTTTCGCCGCTGGCGTGGTTGACCTGCTCTTTTACTTCCTGCAGTTGGGCCGGGACGGTCTTGATATCCGCCTCATAATCCGGGTTGATGATGACCTCGCGCACCTCCGGGTACAGGAGCACCTTGTTCCTGGCGCTGGTGTTGGCCACCAGGTGCTCAATGAAGGCAAGGGCCAGAGGGATGTTCTTGCTGAAGGGGTTGATGAGGCACACGGTGAGGGAGGCCTTCATGGGGCTGGGGCCGGCGTCCGTTGGCGAAAGGGCAAAGGGCTGCCAGAAGGACCATCCGCCCGGACCTGGCGCCAGGAGGTCGGTGACGGCGGGGTAGAGCAGGGACGGGGTGTCCCCATCCCCCTTCCGGCCGCCCCGGATGAACGAAGCGGTCTCCTCGTAGTCCCGCAGGATGTCCCTGAACACTTCGGTGTCAAAGGACAAGGGCTCCCCCAGGTACTGATACCAGTTGATATACTGGGCCATCAACTCATCCAGCAGCCATTGCCGGGCCTGGTACAGGGAGACCAGGGTGTATTCCGCCTCGTCCAGGCCCAGGGCGTACCAGGAGCGCACCAGGCTGTTGAGCTCCGCAAAGGTGGCGGGCGGCTCCTGTCCGGGCAGCTTGTCCTGGATGATGTTCGGGAACAGGCTGGGGGCCATGAGCCCCACAGTGACCGGCGCAGCGCAAATGCGCCCCTCTCTGGTGAGGGCGGCCTGGATGGCGGGGTAGGTTTTGCTGATGCTGTCTGCAATGAGGCTGCTGGCGCGCAAATCCACGAAATAGCCCTTGTTCATCAAGGGGGCAATGTCAAAATGCGCGGTGTCCAGGAAGTACAGGTCGTAGGTGTCGTCCCGGGTCAGAAATTGCTGCACCAGGCTTTCAGCATTGGCAAAATAGTCATTGAGGCGCCGCAGGGCCACCTGGGGATGGGCCTGCTGGTAAGCGCTGATGATTTCCTGGGGCGGGTTGCCATAGATGGTGAGGGCGGCCAGTTCTGCGCCCTGCTTCAGGCTGATTAGGTCCACCCGCTCGGGGCCAGCGATAAGGAAGCGATCGTTGATGATTTGCCCGGCTGTGTTCAGGTCGAAGCTGGCAGGCACCTGGCTGAGCTTGTGGGTTTCGCCTGTTTCTGTAATCCGCCAGATCCGCTCATCATCTGCGCAGAACAGGTCCGGCCCCCGGGCCACAAAGCCGCCGGTGAGGCGCTTCATCCTGGCCACCAGCCGGCCCTGGCCTGTTGCCAGGCTGATATGGTGGATGTCCAGGTGTTCGCCTGTCAGCACCCCGGCCCAGAGGGTCTGGCCGTCAGAGGAGGCGATGCGGCTGGCGTTTTCAAAGGCCAGCCTGCTGCCCTGGCCGCTTGTTAGGTCAAAGAGGTAGGTGTAGGCGGTGCCCGGCGTGGGGGCGTTCTGGTCCGCGTGAATGAGGAGCAGCTTGCCGCCCGCCACGGTGACCTGGCTGATGGGCTTGGGGTAAAGATGCCCGTCCTCCAGGCCTGGGGCCAGCTCCCGGGGCCAGTCCAGCCGGAAGGCTTCTGAAAGGATTGCCTGGCCCTGGTCTGCGGCAATCCGGTAGATGATTCCGCTTGCCAGGTTGATGCCGTGGAGCTGCTCGTCGATGTTCAGCAATACGGCAATGGCCTGGTCCAGGTTCTGGCTGGCAGGATAGGCGAAATCGCGGCGCATCAGCCCCCTGGCATAGGGCACAAAGGCCGGGGCCTGCTCCGTGGCCACCAGGATGTCTCCGGATTCCAGCAGGGCATAGAGGCTGTCCCCCACCCCCACGGCGGACAGGACGGGCTGGCCGGGGTCTGCAAGGGGGAGGTAGAGGCTTTCGGCATGGGCGGGGCCTATCAGACCAAACAGGAGGGTGAACATCAGAAACAGACAGGTTGCTTTCATGTGTGTGCTCCTTATGTGGTTGCGGGCACGAAAAAGGCCCCGGGCGCATCGGTGTTCACTGGTATAACGCCGGAAGGGGACGTTTGCTTGCAAGAGGGCTTGGATACAGGGAGCAGGCGCTGTTGTACAAGCCAACAAAAAAAACACAGGGGACAGATCCTGTGTTTTTGAAATATACCATTGGTTGCGGAGCTGCTTTGTAGAATTTGTTAAATTCCAAAGTTTTGAAGAGAGGGGTACGGGGAGAGAACTTTTTCAAAAGTTCTCTCCCCGCTTCGTTTCGTTCCTATTCCCTACTCCTCCATCAGCTCCTCGGCCATCTTCACCACGTTCTCCACGGTGAAGCCATACTCCTTGAACAATTGCCCGGCAGGGGCGGAGGCGCCGTAGCGGTCGATGGCGAGGACTTTGCCGTCCAGGCCGATGAAGCGGTACCAGGGCTGGCTGGCCCCGGCCTCCACAGCCAGGCGGCGGCGCACCTGGGGCGGCAGGACGCTGTCCTGGTAGGCACGGGATTGCTTGAGGAAGAGCTCCATAGAGGGCATGGAGACCACGGAGGCGTCAATGCCCTTGGCCAGAAGCAGCTCCCTGGCCTCCACGAGGAGGGCCACCTCGCTGCCGGAGCCCATGAGGATGAGGTCGGGCAGGGGCTTGTTGGCGGGGGAGAGAACATAGCCGCCCTGGGCGCCCTGGCCTGCGGTTTCTGTAAACTGCGGCAGGTTCTGCCGGGTGAGGACCAGGCAGGTGGGGCCTCTGTTGGTGAGGGCGGTGAGCCAGGCCATGGCGGTCTCGTTGGCGTCGCAGGGGCGCAGCACCGTCATGCCGGGGGTGGCCCGGAGGGCGGCCAGGTGCTCGATGGGCTGGTGGGTGGCGCCGTCCTCGCCCACGCCGATGGAGTCGTGGGTTAGGATGTAGGTGACGGGCAGGTGCATGATGGCCGCCAGGCGCATGGCCGCCTTCATGTAGTCGGTGAAGACGAAGAAGGTGGCGCAGTAGACGTGCAGGCCGCCGTGGAGGGCCATGCCGCTGGTGATGGCGGCCATGGCGTGCTCCCTTACGCCGAAGCGCAGGTTGCGGCCCAGGCGGTTTTCGGGGGAGAAATCCCCGGCGCCGTCGATATAGGACTTGTTGGAGGGGGCCAGGTCGGCAGAGCCGCCCACCAGGTTGGGGATGTGCTGCGCCAGGCGGGCCAGCATGCTGCCGGAGGAGGCCCTTGTGGCCTCGGCCTTGTCCTGGGTGGGCAGGAGGCCCTCGGTGTTGATCAAATCCTCAAAGGACAGGGGGCTGTGCCAGCGCTCCCACTCACTGGCCAGGTCCGGGTGGGCCTTCTGATACTCGGCAAAGAGGGCCTCCCAGGCCAGCCGGGCTTCGTGGCCCCGGTTTAAGCACTGGGCAGCATGGGCGTAGACATCCTCATCCACGTGGAAGGGGTCCCCGGTGATGCCCAGGGCCTCCTTGGCCTGCTGCAGGTTGTCCGCCCCCAGGGGCTCGCCGTGGGCGCTGGCCTTGCCGGCCTTGGCCTTGGAGCCGTAGCCGATGACGGTGGGGCAGACGATGAGGACGGGCCGGTCGGCATCCTGGGCCTGGTTCAGGGCTGCGAGCACCTGATCGGCGTCGTTGCCGTCCTGCACCTTGATGACCTGCCAGCCATAGGCCAAAAAGCGGGCGCCCACGTCCTCCCGGAAGGCCAGGTGGGTGTCCCCTTCGATGGAAATCTCGTTGTCGTCATAGAGCACCACCAGGTTCTTCAGCTGCAGTGTGCCAGCTAAGGAGGCGGCCTCGCTGGTGATGCCCTCCATCATGCAGCCGTCCCCGGCAAAGACATAGGCCTTGTGGTCCACAATGGGGAAGCCGGGGCGGTTGAACCTGGCCGCCAGCATGGACTCTGCAATGGCGAAGCCCACGGCGTTGGCAAAGCCCTGGCCCAGGGGCCCGGTGCTGGTTTCCACCCCCTGGGTGAGGCCGTGCTCGGGGTGGCCGGGGGTGGTGGAGTCCAGCTGGCGGAAGGCCTGGATCTGGGCCATGGGCATGTCATAGCCCCCCAGGTGCAAGAGGCTGTACTGCAAGGCCGAGGCATGGCCGTTGGACAGCACAAAGCGGTCCCGGTTGGGCCAGTGGGGCTGTGCAGGGTCGTGGCGCATGGCGTTGAACCAGGTGGCATAGGCCATGGGGGCCATGCCCATGGGGGCGCCGGGATGGCCGCTGTTGGCCTTCTGCACCATCTCGGCGGAGAGGATGCGCAGGGTGTTGATGGTTTTTTGCTGGATGTTCATTTTGTAACTCCTTTTTACAGGCATGGCTTTTATTCAACAATGCGATCAAAGCTTGTTCTTCGTTATGCGTCGAACAGCCTCTTTGTATACTTCGTTGTCTGCTCTTGTCCCAATGATGATAATCAACATTTTTTCGTCCATGCGGACTATTCTGTAGACAATGCGAAGCCCTGAGTTGCGCAGCTTGATTTTAAGCATCCCAGTCAGGTTGCTGCTGGGTGTGTTCCTTAAGGGCTTTCCATAGCCTCCTTCTGATGAAGGCTGTGGGTTTGTTGCGACCTTCATAATGGACTTTCGCACCAGCTTCTGCTGACTGCCATCAAGTTTTTTCAGGTCATCAAGAGCCTCCGGCAGATAGACAACTTGCCAACTCACTCAAATTCTACCTCGTCCATCGCTTCGATTTCCGCAATGTCAAAGCCAAATCTCCGGTCAACTTCTTCCTGGGTTATCACTTTTTCGGGGTCATAGTGGGCCAGGCGTTCAATGGCCAAAGCGTGCAGACGGGCATCATTGACCTCATCCATCAGCTGGATATATTCTTCCGGAGAGAGCAGGACACATTCGGCAACATTGTTCTTCATCACAACTTTGGCACCTGTCTTCTTTACTTCACGGAAGATTTTGCCTGCCAAACCTCGGTTGAAATGACTGATGGATACGGTGCGTTCAATGGCACCACGAATCATACTCATGTACTCACCTCCAGACTCATCATAATATTTAACGATATAATTGTCAATATATAAATCAGCAAGTTTATCGATAAAAAGGGGAAGGCGCATGAAGGCTGCCTTCCCCCGGTTTTCAGTGAATCTGCGTCTTGTCCAGGCTGTCCAGGTAGGCTTCCAGGGCGGGGGTGATGCCGGCGATGGTGCCGGGCTGAAAGGGGCTCTTCATGCCGGACTTGGGCACCAGCTGCTTGAAGGGCAGCAGGCCGGACTCCCGGCAGAGGGTGAGGTAGGACTGCCAGGCGGCCTCCCGGTCCTCCTTCATCCAGGTGAAGTACTGCAGGGCCACCACCTGGGCCAGGGTGTAGTCCAGGTAGTAGAAGGGGGCGAAGTAGATGTGCCCCTGGCGCTGCCAGCGGCCGCCCTCCTCCAGGTAGGTGTTGCCGTCATAGTCCAGGTGGGGGCTGTACTGCTGTTCGATGGCCCGCCAGGCGGCGCGGCGCTCCCGGGGCGTGGCCTCGGGGTTTAGGTAGACCCACTCCTGGAACTCGTCCACCGAGGCGCCATAGGGCAGGAACTTGAGGGCGGCGGCCACGTGGCTGTGGTAGTATTTTTCGGTGTCGGGGCCAAAGAAGCCCGCCATCCAGGGATGGGTGAAGAACTCCATGCTCATGGAGTGGATTTCTGCCACCTCGCTGGTGAAGCTGGTGAGGGAGCGCAGCTCCGCATCCCGCTGCAGGTAGCCCTGGAAGGCGTGGCCGGCCTCGTGGGTGAGGACGTCCACGTCCCCGGAGGTGCCGTTGAAATTGCTGAAGATGAAGGGCACCTTGTAGTCGGACAGGTAGGTCATGTAGCCGCCACTTGCCTTGCCGGGCTTGGTGGTGAGGTCCATGAGCTGCTGGCCCACCATCACCTGGAAAAACTCATCGGTTTCCGGGGACAGCTCGTGGTACATTTTGCTGGCGTGGGCCACCAGCACGGGCTCGTCCCCCACGGGCTTGGGGTTGCCGCTTAGGTACTCCAACTGGTAGTCGTAAAACTTCATGTCCGCAATGCCGATGCGTTCGGCTTGCTCGCGGTACAGCTTCTGGGCCAGGGGCACCACGCTGTCCTTGATCTGCTGGCGGTAGACCCGGGCGTCTTCCGGGGTCCAGTCGGTGCGGCCCATCCGGGCGTAGGCCACGGGGATGAAGCTGTCGTGGCCCAGTTTGAGGCCGATGCCGTGGCGGATTTTCACCAGCTTGTCATACAGTTCGTCCAGGGTGTCCTGGTGGCCGGCCAGCCAGCCCCAGAAGGCGTCGTTGGCGGCCTTGCGGGTGTCCCGGTTGGTGGACTCCATGTAGGGGGCCAGGCCGGAGAGGTTCAGGGTCTTGCCGTCAAAATTGATCTCGGCAGAGGCGATGAGCTTCTCGTACTCACTGACCAGCTTGTTTTCCTCCACCATGTCGTCCATGATTTCGGGCTTGAAGGTCTTCAGGGAGACCTCCATCTTCTCCAGCTGGTGGGGGCCGTATTTGCGGGCCACCGCCTCACGGAAGGGGGAGTTGAGGACGGTGTGGGCGGTGCGCACCCCCACCTCCTGGAAGCGGGGATAGGCCTCGTCCCAGATGTCCTGCTCCGCGGCGTAGAACGTGTCCTTGGTGTTGATGGTGTGGCGGATCTGGCACAGGGTGGCCTGGGTGTAGAGCTTCCTGGCCTGGCCGTCCAGGGCGATGAGGGCCTCAAAAAATGCCTGCTCGTCCTTGGCATCTGCCAATTGGGTGAGGAGCTGGTTGGCGTTTTCGATCAGCTTGTCAAAATCCGGGCGCTCATAGACCATGTCCTGAAACTTCGTCATGTTGCCTCCTTCGGGTGTTTTGTATATTGTCTCAACCAGTATAGTATACCCCATATCAGCCGGTGGATTCAATGAAACCACGGAAAAGCCGCCCACAGCGGGCGGCTCAGCTGGGGCGGGGGTTCAGACAGCCTGCTTCCTGTGGAAGAAGCGGCCGAAGAGGCGGCTGAAAAAGCCCAGGCTGATCTTCTGCTTGCTGATGACGTCAAAGGCCACGGCGGTGAGGAGCACCAGGCCCTTCACCACCTGCTGCACGTCGATGGAGACCCCCATGATGGACATGCCGTTGTTGAGGACGCCCATGATGAGGGCGCCGATCAAGGTGCCCCCCACGGTGCCGATGCCGCCGTAGGCGGAGGCGCCGCCGATGAAGCAGGCGCCGATGGCGTCCAGCTCAAAGCCCGTGCCCGCCTGGGGGGAGGAGGAGTTGAGCCGGGCAGCAAAGACCAGGCCGGCTACGGCGGCCAGGAAGGACATGTTCACATAGGCCAGGAACTTGATCTTGTCCGTCTTCACCCCGGAGAGGCGGGCGGCCTTCTCGTTGCCGCCCACGGCGTAGACATGCCGGCCCAGGACGGTTTTTGAGGTGAGGTAGGAATAGACGATGAGCACGATGCCCACGGTGATGAGGACCACGGGGGCGCCGGAATAATTGGCCAGGATATAGAAGAAATAGATGATGGCGGCGGAGATGACGGCAGCCCGGGTGAGGGTGGCCGCCAGGCTGTCGTAGCTATAGCCCTTGCGCTTGCGGTCCGCCCGCTTTTTCAGCTGCAGCACGATGACCCCGGCGGCAATCACCAGGCCGATGATGAGGCTGGTGATGTTGCGCAGGGGCACGCCGGGGAGCAGGCCCCCCAGGAAGTTGCCGATGGCGCCGGTGGACAGGCTGGTGAACCGGGCGGGGAAGGGGGCGATGGTGAGGCCCTGGAGGACGATCAGGGTGAGGCCCCTGAAGACCAGCTGGCCCGACAGGGTGACGATGAAGGAGGGGATGCGCACATAGGCGATCCAGAAGCCGTGCCAGATGCCGATCAGGATGCCGATCAAGAGGCACAGGACCACGGACAGGTAAGGGTCCCACTTCCAGGTGATCATGAAGGTGCCGGCGCAGGCCCCCACAAAGGCCACCACGGAGCCCACGGACAGGTCGATGTTGCCGCCGGTCAAAATACAGATGAGCATGCCCACCGCCAGCAGCACCACGTAGGCGTTCTGGTTGATGAGGTTGAACACGTTCATGGGCTTGAGCAGGATGCCGCGGGTCAGCACCTGGAAGAAGATGATGATCACCACCAGGGTGATGAGCATTACAAACTGTTTCAGGTTTTTGGAGAATGCGTTTTTAATCTTGCTCATGCGGTCTGTGCCCCCTTGCTTGCCTGCATAATGCGGTCCATGATGAGTTCCTGGGTGACCTCCCCCCGGGGCATTTCGCCCACGATGCGGCCTTCCACCATGATGTAGATGCGGTCGCACATGCCCAGCAATTCCGGCAGTTCGGAGGAGATCATGAGGACGGCCTTGCCCTCTGACACCAGGTCGTTGATGATGCTGTAAATCTCATACTTGGCGCCCACGTCGATGCCCCGGGTGGGCTCGTCCAGCATCATGATGTCGGGCTTGGAGAACATCCACTTGCCCAGCAGCACCTTTTGCTGGTTGCCGCCAGAGAGGTTGCCCACCTGCTGCTCCACGTCCGGGGTGCGGATGTTGAGCTGCTGCTTGTAGTTTTCAGCGGCCTGCTGCTCCTGGTCCTTGTCGATGACCCCCCGGGCGGACACCAGGGACAGCCGGGAGAGGGTGATGTTGTGCTTGATGGACTCGGCCAGCACCAGGCCGTCCCCCTTGCGGTCCTCTGTGATGTAGGCAAAGCCGTGGGCGATGGCGTCGGCGGCGCTGTTCATCTCCAGCACCTGGCCGTCCTTTTTGACGGTGCCGGAAATCTTGGTGCCGTAGGCCTTGCCAAAGACGCTCTGGCACAGTTCCGTGCGCCCGGCGCCGATGAGGCCGGCGATGCCCACTACCTCCCCTCTTCTTACGTTGATGGACACGTTGTCCACCAGCCGGCGCTCGGTGAAGAGGGGGTGGTAGACGGTCCAGTTTTCCACCTCCAGCAGCTTCTCACCGATGTTGGGGACGCGCCGGGGAAAGCGGTCCACCATCTCCCGGCCCACCATGCCCCTGATGATCCGGGGCTCGGAGACGGCGTCCGCCCGGTTGTCCAGGGTCTCGATGGTGGCGCCGTCGCGCAGGATGGTGATCTTGTCGGCCACATAGGCGATCTCGTTTAATTTGTGGGAGATCATGATGGAGGTGATGCCCCGCTCCTTGCGGAACTTGAGGAGGAGGTTTAGGAGGTTCCTGCTGTCCTCGTCGTTTAAGGAGCTGGTGGGCTCGTCCAGGATCAGCAGGCGGACGTTCTTGGCCAGGGCCTTGGCGATTTCCACCAATTGCTGCTTGCCCACCCCGATGTCCTTGATGAGGGTGCGGGGGTTTTCGTAAAGGCCCACCTCTTCCATGTGCTTTTGCGCATTCTGGTAGGTCTGGTCCCAGTTGATGCCCAGGGGGCCCCGCTGCTCGTTGCCCAGGAACATGTTTTCCCCGATGGACAGGTAGGGCACCAGGGCCAGCTCCTGGTGGATGATGACGATGCCCAGGCGCTCGGAGTCCCGGATGTTCATGAACTGGCAGACCTGGCCGTCATAGATGATGTCCCCGGAGTAGCTGCCGTAAGGGTAGACGCCGGAGAGGACGTTCATGAGGGTGGACTTGCCGGCCCCGTTCTCCCCCACGATGGCGTGGATTTCTCCCTCCTCAACCCGCAGGTTGACGTTGCTTAAGGCCAAAACCCCCGGGAAGGTTTTGGTGATGTTGCGCATTTCCAGCAGGGCATCCGCCATCGCGTTCTCCTTCACGTGTATGTAAGGGTATCAGGGAGGGCGGCACAGGCCGCCCTCCCTGGGGGCATGGTGTAATCAGTCGACCTTCAGCTGGTCTTCGGTGTAGTAGCCGGAGTCGATGAGGAGCTCCTTGTAGTTGCTGACGTCGGCAAAGACCGGGTCGCACAGGAAGGAGGGCACCACCTTGATGCCGTTGTCATAGGTTTCGGTGTCGTTCACGGGCACTTCCTCGCCCTTTAGGATGGCATCCACCATGATGACCACCTGGGCGGCCAGGGTGCGGGTGTCCTTGAAGACGGACATGGCCTGGTAGCCCTTGATGATGTTCTGGGTGTTGGCGATGTCGCAGTCCTGACCGGTGATGAGGGGGAAGTTGTCCAGGGTGTAGCCGGCCTGAATCAGGGAATTGGTGATGCCCAGGGCCAGGGAGTCGTTGGGGGAGAGGACGGCGTCCAGCTTGGTGCCGTCGGCATAGCCGGTGAGGAGGTTGTCCATGCGGGCCTGGGCGTCCTTGGTGCCCCAGCCTAAGATGGCGATCTTCTCAAACTCGGTCTGGCCGGATTTCACCACAATCTTGCCGGCCTCATAGTAGGGCTTCAGGATGTCCCAGGCGCCGGCGTGGAAATAGCGGGCGTTGTTGTCATCCGGGGAGCCTGCGAACAGCTCGAAATTGAAGGGGCCTTCGGCGTTCTTCAGGTCCAGCTTCTCTTCGATGAACAGGCCCTGGATGGTGCCCACCTTGTAGTTGTCAAAGGTGGCGTAGTAGTCCACGTCCGGGGTGTCGGTGAGGAGGCGGTCATAGGCGATGACCTTGATGTCGTTCTCCTTGGCCTGGGCCAGCACAGTGCCCAGGGCGGAGCCGTCGATGGAGGCGACGACCAGCACTTCCACGCCGCCTAAGATCATGTTTTCGATCTGGGAGACCTGGGTGGCCACGTCGTTGTTGGCGTACTGAAGGTCCACTTCATAGCCGGCTTTTTCCAGCTGTTCCTTCATGTTGGCGCCGTCCTGGTTCCAGCGCTGGAGGGAGTTGGTGGGCATGACCACGCCCACCTTGCTGGCGGCCAGGGCAGAGCCGGTGCCGATGAGCAGCACGGTGACCAAGAGAAGGGCTACAAGTTTTTTCATGGGGTATCTCCTTTTCTTTTTCAAGGCAAATCCTGCCTTTGATTCGGTTGGGGGGCAGCGGGCGCAGCCTGCTGCCGGTTTTGCGTGGACAGGTAGGGCAATTTCCCGGGATGGGCCCTCCTGTCCGGTCGGTTTGTATGGTGCCTGGGCGTTTGCAGCCGCATCAGCTTTCTGTGGCGGGCGCAAACCTCTTCCTGTACAGGATAGCACGGGGGAGGCCAAAACGTCAATCGATTGACCTGTCTGAACCATGTTTTTTCAGGCAGCAAATATTGATTATATACAAACAAAACCCTGCACAATGACCCAAATAGGTTCTTTTTGCTTCTTTTTCTTTCCCAAGAAAAAGAAGGGTCCCCCGTTCCCCGTCCCCGTCCCCCCGTCCTACCGCCGCACCACCGTGGCGGCCCGGGCGGTGCTGTCGTTTTCCATGGCATAGCGGAGGGCGTCAATCAGGTGATCGCTGCCCTGGGGCCGGGGCAGGTAGCCGCCCTCGTTGTCCGGGGTCCAGCGATAGTTCAGTAGCTCCTCCCGGAGGGCGGGGCATTGGGGGGAGAGAATGATCTGCTGCTGGGCCAGCCACTGCAGGCCGTGGAGGACGCTGTCGGGGCCTTTCCGGGCGGCGTAGGCACTGATGCCCAGGCGGCGCAATTCGGCGATGGACTTGGGCTCGGCGGCATCGCAGATGACGGGGAGGCGGCCGCAGAGGGCCTTTAAGCGCTGGGCCAGGCGGTCGTTGGTGAGGCCGGTTTCGGAGAACTCATCCAGGACATACAGGCGCTTGTGCTTGCTGTCATAGGCGCATAGGAGGGCGGCGGCGGGGTCCTGGGCATAGCCGAAGTCCAGGCCGCAGCGCAGCTGGGTGTTGGGGAAGTGTGCAGGAACCGAGCCCACCTGCCAGTTGGTGAAGACGGCGCCGCCCAGGCTGCCCCATTCCCCCAGGGTGTAGACCTGGCGGAAATAGGCATCCTGCTCCTGCTCCATGCCGGCCCGGTCGTCGGGGCTTAGGAAGCGGTTGTCCCGGTAGGTGGTGCGCAGGATGAGGCGCTCCGGGGTGATGAGGAGGCCCTGGTCCTCGGGAAAATCGGTGAAATAGCGGCGGTAGATCCAGTGGGCCCTGGAGACGGGGTTAAAGGACAGGGTGAGGCGCTTTTTGTGGGGGCTGATGCCCCTGAGGCGTTTTTCCAGCTGTTTGACATCGGTGTAGGCGGTTTCGGTGGCCTCCTCCACCCAGATGTCGGTGAGGGGGCCGTGAAGCGGGGTGATGGACTTGATCTTCTCCACGTCGTCCAGGCCCAGGAAGAGGAGCTGGGCGCTGTTTACCAGGCAGGTGATGCTCATCTCGGTTTTGTTGATTTTGAAAAAATGGCCCAGGCCGAAGCGGGCCATGGCCTTCTGGGCCTCTGCAAAACAGCTGGTGCGGAGGGTGCGGGCCACCTTGCGCACCACCAGGGTGTTGCGGCCGGTGAGGCAGTCCAGGAGGGCCCGGGCGGCCAGGAAGACGGATTTGCCGCTGCCGGCGCCGCCGTAGAAGATCTGGAGGCGCTGGGATGCTTGCAGGTGGGGCAGGTAGCAGGCGTTGAAGGCGGCCGGGGGCACGTGGAGGACGGGCGGGCCCTTTTTCACGGGCTGTCCTCCATCACCTGGATGACGAAATGCTGGGGCAGGGCAGCGGCCTGGCCCCCTTCCTCCTCCAGGGTGATCACCTTGATGAGGTCCCCGGGGGAGAGGCGGCCTGCCAGGATCAGGTCCCTCAGGGCCTGCCGGGCCAGGGCCTTGAGGCTGTCTTCAGGGGGTACTTCGTCCCGGGGCTGCACGGCGGCCGCCCTCACATCAACAGGGCGTCCAGGGCATGGACGCCCTTTAGGTGCAGACGGTAGATGTGGCGCTCGGAGAAATGGAGGGCCTCACTAATCTGGGCGTAGCTCATCAGGCTGATGTAGCGCAGGGCCAGCACCTGGGCTGCAGCCTTGTCGGGCAGGCGGGCCAGCAGGGCATCCAGCTGTTTGAGGCGGCGGTTGATGCGGGTGTCCAGGCTGCGGCGCTCTTTGATGAGGCGGCTGGATTTGCCTTCCCAGTGGGCCGCATTGGCCTTGTCTGCTGCCGCATGGCGGCGGCAGGCCGCGGTTTCCCGGGCCAGGAGGGCGGATTTTTGCAGCATCTCGCCGTAGCTTTCAAGGATTTCCCGGGCAGTCAAGGCGTGGGCTTCCTCCTTGTGTTGACGTAGTGCAGCAGGGCCTCCTGCTCCTGCTTTGTGAGGGCAATCTCGCCCCGGAGCTTGCGGTTTAAAGCGCTGGTGGACAGGTACAGGGCCGCTGCGGCTTCCTTGCGGGTGACGCCGTTGAGGTTCATGAGGGCCCGCAGCTGCTGCAGGTGTTGGGGCATCCGCATCCTCCTCCTTTCTGAAATGGGAACACTTGTTCTTATAGTGCTGTCAGTATAGAAAGGGGCGGCAGGCCTGTCAACGGGGGTTGGGCATATGTGCTCCAAAATGAAAAAAGCGCCTGTTTCCCGGGCGTGAAAAAACTGATGCAAACCTCACAACAGGTTCAACAGCCTGCTGGTTAAACTGCCAAAGAAAAAAGCCCCAGGGCCATCTACCTGGAAACTCATACGAAAAAGCTATCCCTATTAAAGTTTTTTGTGCACTTTTTTTCAAAAAAGTGCCGTTTCCTCGTATCCCCGTCCCCCTCAGTGCCCGTGGCCGCGCTCCCGCTCCCGGTACTGCTCAAAGAGGAAGCCGTCGGTGTTGTTGCGGGTGGTGACATGGGCTTCTGCGATGTCCAGCTGCTCCATGAGGGCGATGAGAATGCACAGCCCGGTGGGCAGGATGTGCTCCCGGCCGGGCATCATGCCGGGGAGTGCGCTGCGTTCTTCGGGGGTGAGGGGGGCCAGGTGGCGCAGGACCGCCCGGGCCTGGGCCAGGGTGAAGGCCTCGTCCGGGGAGCCGGTGGGCAGGAGGCGGCCTTTGTGGAGGCCCATGAGGGCGGTGCCGGTGCCCCCCACCAGGAGCCAGCGGGCATCGGCCCGGGCGCGGACATCTGTAAGCTGGGTCAGGGCCACCTGGCGGGCATGGGCCAGGGCGGCCTCCATGTGGAGCAGGTCGATGACGGGGTTGATGCGGTGGAGGCGGGAGGCGCCCAGCTGAAGGCTGTGGGCGGTTTGCAGGCGGGCGACGCTGCCCAGGGCAATCTCGGTGGAGCCGCCGCCGATGTCGATGACGCCGATTTGCCCGTTGTCGTCAAAGGGGTAGGCGGCCCCCAGGAAGGAGAGGGCGGCTTCCTGCTGCCCGGTGAGGATGCGCAGGTGCAATCCGGTTTCCTTTTTCAGGGCCCGGGCCAGTTCCCGGGCGTTGCCGCTGTCCCGGACGGCGCTGGTGGCGAGCAGGTGGATGTGCCGTGCGCCGTTTTCCAGGGCCTGCTGCTTCAACAAAAAGACGGCGTCCACCAGGCGGTTGACGGCCGTTTGATCAAACATCATCTGCTCGTTGAGGGCCAGGAAGAGGCGGGTCTCCTGGCGTCCGCGGACCGGGCTGCCCAGGGGGGCGGCCAGGGTGGCGGTCAAGGAGCGGATGGAGTTGGAGCCAATGGCGATGACGGCAATGCGCATGCAGTCCTTCCTCAGGGGTTGTCGGGGGGCTGCTCCTGCCGGGGCGGCAGGCCCAGGACCTCGGGGTTGATCACCACAAAACGGATCTCCCCGGGGAAGAGGTAGCCGTACTTGGTGCGGGCTTCGTTGGCGATGAACTGGTCGGTGGAGGCCAGGCGCACCTGCTCCTGAAGTCTCAAAATTTCCCGCTCTTTTTCAAACACCAGGTCATCGGCCTGGTCCACAATGGCGCGCAGGCGCTGGATGCTCTGGTCATAGCTGCGGGCCAACACCCAGCCCATGAGCAGGATGGCGCAGCAGAGGATGAGCAGGGTGTGCCATTTGATGCGCAGGCTGAAGAAGCGGCGGGCCAGGGGGGTCCGCCGGCGCTTCGGCCGGGGCTCCTTCACAGGGGGCGCTGGCTGGTAGGTCATGCTGCTGCCTTTACCTCAGGGTGAGCTCCACCAGGTGGGGCTGCTGGGACAGGTCCTCCCGGGTGACCCGGATTAAGGGCTGCACCGAGGGGATGAGGGGGGCCATCTGCTCCAGGAAGGGGGCCAGGGTGGTGATGTTATCGATGCCGCCCTGGGTGCTCTTGTAGTGCATGGGGATGGTGATGCGGGGCTGAAGCAGCCGGACGGTGCGGGCGGCCATGCCGGCGTCCAGGGTGTAGGTGCCGCCGATGGGGATGAAGAGGATGTCCGGCATGAAGAGCTGCTCTGCGAGGGCCTCATCGGGCACCATGCCCAGGTCCCCCAGGTGCAGGACGGACAGGCCGTCGGCCTCCAGGCGGGTGCAGAGGATGCTGCCCCTTAGGGCGCCGCCTTCTTCGTCGTGAAAGGCGGGGACCGCCAGGAGGCGGATGCCGGGGAGGGGGTTGTGGATGCCCTCGGTGTCGATGATGAGGGGCTTGCCGTCCACTTTTTCGGTGTGGTTGTGGTCAAAATGGTGGTGGGAGATGGCGACGATGTCCGCCTTCACCCGCCGCATGGGAAAGCCCACCTGGGGCGGGAAGGGGTCAAAGAGGATGCGTTTGCCCTCTGCCGTTTCCGCCAGGAACTCGGAGTGGCCGTGGTAGCGGATGATCATGATGGGTCCTCCCTGGGGGTCAGCCCCGTTAAAAGGGGGATGAAAAAGCCGGGCACGGGGGCCTTCTGCCGCAGGCTGAGGGCCAGGGCGCTGGCGGCCTGGCGGATGAGGGCCTGGGTGTCCCCGGCGTCATAGCGCAGCAGGGCCAGCCGGGCTTCGGGCAGCATGTCCGGGGTGAAGGCTGCGGCGTGCTGGGCAAAGATGCGGGCCAGGCCGTGGGAATTTCCCCGGGGCTGGCTGTCTGCCAGGCGGCGAAAGACCTGCTGGTAGCCGGAAAAGGACAGGTCCATGAGGAGCAGGCCCTGGTCGGTGTCGGTGCGCCAGCCGGCCTGAGACAGGTGCTGTGTGAGGGCGGCCAGGCCCTCCGGGTCCAGTTTGCGGCTGATGTCGCTGACAAAGAGGGCGCGGCGCTTCAGGTCCCGGCGGAGGAAGGCGCCCGGCCCCATGAGGGCGCACAGGGCGGCCCGTTCAGGCTTCAGGGGCATCCTTTTTCTTGGTTTCAAAGGCGATGTCCAGGCGGTGCACCGAGGTGTAGCGGCCCTGGATGTCCAGTTGGTAGCGCAGGTTCACCTCGCCGTCCCCCTCGGGGCTGACGGTGTAGCCCACCTGGGTGGGGTAGATGCCCATGGACAGGGTGCCGTAGGGGGTCTGGTAGTTGCCCTCAAAGCGGTGGCCTTCCCGGAAGACCAGGTCGGAAGCGAAGGCGCCTTTGCGGGCCACCTTCACCACCCCTTCCCCCATGGTCATGGTGATGTCGTGTTTTTCGTCAGTATCGCTGCGGCGCTCGGTGTATTTGAGCTGCCATTGGTGCTTGTCGCCAGACAGGGTGCCGAAGGTGGTCATGTGCATGGCCTCGTCTTCTTCGTTGCGGTTGTACGCCATTCCCGTCACGGTCAGCTTGACCGGTTTGTTCCTCATGAACCTCACCTCCAAATCGGGTCTCGATACGAGCCCATTCAATTATAGCATACCCAGAGGAGGAGTGAAAAGACGGCGCCATTTAAGCGCCGTCTCGGGTGCGACAAAGTGTCTGCGGACACTTTGTCGTTTAGGAGGAACGGGCATGTTCGCCTGGTCACTTCGTTCCCGGCCGGCGAACATGCGTGGAATGGTTTGCTGCGCAAACCGCCCCGCCCGCGCGGCAGAGCCGCGCGATACGATTTCACTCAGAGGGCTGTGCCCTCTGAAACTCCCCTTTGATATGGTTTATCCTCATTATGAGACGGCGCTCCTATGGCGCCGTCTGTGGGGAAATTGGGCAGGGTTTCAGCCCCCTGCAGGAAGATAGTTGGTTTGATAGAAGTCCTCCACGTGGATGCTTTTGACCTCGGGCTGCAGGTCCTCACTGATGACGAATTCAGCATCATAGGCCTGGCCCGCTGCGTCCTTCAGTTTGACCGTGAGGACCACCTCAAAGTATGGGTCGGACAGGGCATCCCGGGAGGAATGGTACTGCTGCATCCCGATGCCGGTGATGCCCTCCAGGCTGTAGTCCAAGCCCCTTTCAGCCAGCTGCTCCAGCATGGTTTTCACCAGGTTCTGGGCATTCTCCCGGACCTTCAGCATCAGGGGGGCGGCGGTTTCCTTGTTTTGTTTATTTTGGGCCTCCAGGTCCAGTTGTTCGTACTCCTCCATGCTGAGGCTGCTGGCCAATGCGCCGGGGGTGATGTAGGTATCAAAATTCAGGAAGCGCAGGTGGGGGACAGGCTCTGGCAAGGCCTGGAAAGCGATGTGGTACGCACGACCGGCAGGCTGCCCGGGGTCCATCACCTGCTCGGGAATGAGCAGGGGACCGATGATCAAGCCAAAGGCCCTGCCGTAGTCATTGACGTATTGCTCCAGGTGGACGCCATGATTCGTGAGCCGATCCTGGAAACGGTCCCCCATCATGCTGTCCAGGATGTTGAAGGCGGCTTTTTTGACATCCACTGCATCCTTCAGCTCCGTGCCTGGGGGCTGATAGAAGACAGCGACGTCTTCATTGGTTTGTGCCAGTTGGTCGCGGGCAGGCACGATCTGCTGCTCCGTGCCGGAAGGCTGGGTGCTGGCCTGGGGGGCGACACTGGCGGCGGGCTCCGCCAGGCCCATGTGGCTGCGGTGGCGGATGAGGTCGGGCAGGGAGAGGATGAGGGCCAGGGACAGGACGCCCAGCAGAGCGCCCAGGAGCCAGGGCTTGAACTTGTTGAACATGGGGCTATCCTCCTTTGGTTTGTTGCCCTCATGATAGGGTGCATTCATATCCTGCTTGTCCCCTTTTTGTCACGAACTTGTAAATTCCACAGTCACCGTGGTGCCCTGGCCTTCCTGGCTGTCAATCTGCAGATGCGCTTTGTGGAGGGCTGCAATCCGGGCACAGAGGGCCAGGCCCAGGCCGGCGCCCTCCTGGCTGCGGGACCGGCTGCTGTCGGCCATGTAGAAGGCCTGGGTGATATGGGGGAGGTGCTCTGCAGGGATGCCACTGCCGTGGTCCTGGACGGAAAAGCCATGGTCTTTTGCAGTGAGGAGGATTTTCCCCCCGAGGCTGGAGGCATGGATGGCGTTGGCCAGGAGGTTTTGAAGCAGGGACAGCATCAGGTCCGGTTCGCAGAGGCAGCGTTCCTCCCGGACCTGTTTCACCAGCGTCAGATCTTTTGCATCCAGCATGCCCTTGAGGGCCTCCTCTGCCTGATCAAAGAGTCGGGCCAGCGGCGCAGTCTGCATATCCAGGGCCTGGCCCCCCTCCAACCGGGCCAGCTGCAAGAGCTTGAAGGCCATGCGCTCCAGGCGTTCCCCCTGAATCACAATGGCCTCAAGGGCAGTTTGGCGCTGGGCTTCCGGTGCATCATGGCGGCGCAGCAGGTCGGCATAGCCGATCATGGATGTGAGGGGGGTCTTCATCTCGTGGGCCATGTCCGCCACAAACTGCTTTTGGGCTTGTGCCTGCTCCGTCAGCTGGGTGACATGGACCTGGGTGGCCTCCGCCATGGTGTTGAAGCGCTGGGCCAGGAGCCCCACCTCATCCTCCGGGTGGCGCACCTGGGCCCGGGTGGCATAGTCCCCTCCGGCGATGCGCAGGCTGGCCTCCCCCAGTTGGGTGAGGGGCCTGAACACTGCCCGCAAGGCCCAGAACAGCAGCAGGGCGAGCAGCACATAGAGGGCCAGCAGCAGCAGGACGGCATCCCGGGTCTGGGCCTCGATTCCCTGATACACCCGGCTGATGTCCCGCAGGTACTTCAGCTGCATCCCTTCATGATCAAGGGCCACCAGCAGCACCTGATACACCCGGTCCCCCTGCTTGATGAGCCGGTCGCCCAGGGAGGCAGAGGGGGCTTCCTCCAGCAAAAGCAGCTGGGGGGTGTCCGCATTGGTATAGGCCACCGTGCCACTTGCATCCACCAGGGAAAACAGGGCGCTGCCGGTCATGTAGCGCTCTGCTGTACGGGCGGCCCTGACCACGTAATCCCCGGGGCTGATGCTGGAAAAAGCTTCCAGACCGGAAGTCAGGGTGGCGGCAAACATGGCGCTTTCCTCCCGGCCCCGGGTCCGCTCGGCCTCCCGGTTGTCCTCAAATCCCCGCAGCAACAGCAGGGTGGAGAGGGTCAGGCCAAAGGCCAGGGCCAGCACCAGGGCCAGGGCCAGGATGCGGCCTTTCAGTTTCATGCGGGCACCTCCAGGCGGTAGCCCAGCTTGTAGACGGTCTTGATCTGCTCCCCCCAGTCCAGCTTGCTGCGCAGGCGCTGGATGTGCATGTCCACGGTGCGGGTGCTGCCGGCGTAGTCATAGCCCCAGGCAGCGGACAGCAGCTGCTCACGGGAGAGGGCCATGTTCTGGTGGCGCATCAGCATGGCCAGCAGCTCAAACTCCTGGTGGGCCAGTTCCACCGGCCGCCCGGCCTTGGTGACCTGGCGGGTGCCCAGGTTGAGGCAGACGTCATAGGCCTGATAAACCGTTGTTTCAACCTGGTGGCGGCGCAGGATGCCCTCCACCCGGGCCTGCAATTCGACTGGGTGGAAGGGTTTGAGCATATAGTCCTCCGCTCCCAGGCGCAGGCCCCGTACCCGGTCGGCCACATCCAGTTTGGCTGTCAAAAAGAGCACAGGGGGCAGGCTCTTTCCAGCCTGCTGCAGGGCTTCCATCAGCGAAAAACCGTCCAGTCCCGGCAGCATCACATCCAGGATGATGAGGTCATAGGCCTGGTCTGACAGGCGGGCCCGGGCCGCGATGCCGTCCGGGCAGATTTCCGTGCGGTAGCCGCTCACCTGCAGGGTCATCTGGATGAGCTGGGCGATGTGGGCATCGTCCTCCACAATCAGGATGGATGGGTTCATGGG
>DAITOE010000009.1:0-22278 GCA_036834245.1 Clostridia bacterium
TCAAAGGAGGATATTTTATGTTCAAAAAGACCCTGTCTCTCCTGCTTTGCCTGGCCCTGATGCTGGGCGCCCTGTCCGCTTTTGCGGCCAGCGGCAGCTTCACCGGCGAAGGGGAAGGCTTTAACAAGGACGTTCCCCTCAAGGTGACCGTCACCCTGAAGGACGGCAAGATCGTCGCCCTGAAGGTGGAGGAGCACGGCGAATCCGTGGACCAGATTCCCCAGGTGAAGGAAGCCCTGGACGCCATCCCGACCCTGATCATTGAGAAGAACAGCGCTGAAGTGGACGTCCACGCCGGCGCCACCTGGACCAGCAAAGGCATCATGGCCGCCGTCGCGGCCGCCCTGGAAGCCGCCGGCGCAGTCCAGGAAGAGCCCGCCCAGGAGCCTGCAGCTGAAGAACCGGCCGCGGAAGCACCCGCAGCCGGCAGCGTCAGCGGCAGCTTCACCGGCGAGGGCGAGGGCTACAACCCCGAAACCAAGATCAAGGTGACCGTCACCCTGGAAGACAGCAAGATCACCGCTGTGGTGATTGACGACCACGACGAGTCCGCCGGCATCTCCGACCCCGCCATTGAGGCCATGCCCGGGAAGATCGTGGAAGCCAACTCCGCTGAGGTGGACGTGGTGGCCGGCGCCAGCTGGACCAGCAAAGGCATCATGGCCGCCGTGAAGGCCGCCCTGGATGCCGCCGGCATCAAGGATGCCCCTGCCACAGACAAGGTCAGCGGCAGCTTCACCGGGGAGGGCGAAGGCTACAACCCCGAGACCAAGATCAAGGTGACCGTCACCCTGGAAGACAGCAAGATCACCGCAGTGGTGATTGACGACCACGACGAGTCCGCCGGCATCTCCGACCCCGCCATTGAGGCCATGCCCGGGAAGATCGTGGAAGCCAACTCCGCCGAGGTGGACGTGGTGGCCGGTGCCAGCTGGACCAGTAAGGGCATCATGGCCGCTGTGAAGGCCGCCCTGGAAGCCGCCGGCGTGACCCCTGAAGAAGCGGCAGCCCCCGAAGCGGAAGCCGCCCCTGCAGGCCCCAGCGGCAGCTTCACCGGGGAAGGTGAAGGCTACAACAAGGACGTTCCCCTCAAGGTGACCGTCACCCTGAAGGACGGCAAGATCGTCGCCCTGAAGGTGGAGGAGCACGGCGAATCCGTGGACCAGATCCCCCAGGTGAAGGAAGCCCTGGACGCCATCCCCACCCTGATCATCGAGAAAAACAGCGCTGAAGTGGATGTCCACGCCGGCGCCACCTGGACCAGTAAGGGCATCATGGCCGCCGTCGCAGCCGCCCTGGAAGCCGCCAGCGCCGCAGCGGAGCCCGCAGCGGAGGAACCCGCCCCCGAAGCGCCTGCCGCCAATGTCAGCGGCAGCTTCACCGGGGAGGGTGAGGGCTACAACCCCGACACCAAGATCAGGGTGACCGTCACCCTAAAAGACGGCAAGATCACCGCTGTGGTGATTGACGACCACGACGAGTCCGCCGGCATCTCCGACCCCGCCATTGAGGCCATGCCCGGGAAGATCGTGGAAGCCAACTCCGCTGAGGTGGACGTGGTGGCCGGCGCCAGCTGGACCAGCAAAGGCATCATGGCCGCCGTGAAGGCCGCCCTGGAAGCCGCCGGCGCAGCCGCACCGGCTGATGAAGCTTCAGCACAGCCCGTGGTCATCGAGGCCGCCGGCGTCACCATGGGCCTGGGGGTGCACAACTCCGGCCGCATCGGCCCCGGCAAGGACGACAAGGAAGTGCAGGTCTACTCCATAAACCAGGTCTTCGCCGGCGTGCTCTTTGACGCCGAGGGCAAGATCCTCTACGCGAAGCTGGACCAGCTGGAAGTGGCCAGCCCCAACTACGACGGCGCCGGCATGCCCCATTTCGCGGGCTTCCCCGGCCAGCTTCCCTACCTGTATGACGAAGACCATGACGGCAAGATCGACGGCGTCCTGGAAACCTCTGACGAGGACTTCCAGAAGGACATCGCCGCCTGGCAGACCAAGCGCGAGCGCGGCAACAGCTACAAGATGAACCTGGGCACCTGGGAAGATCAGATGAACGCCTATGAATCCTTCTTTGTGGGTAAGACTGTGGAGGAGCTGGAAGGGCTCTTCGCCCGGGTCTTCTCCGACCGCAACGGCCGCCCCTTGAAGGACGGCAGCACCAACGAGGAGGACAAGGCCAAGTACGACGCCCTTTCTGACGAGGACAAGGCCCTGCTGGCCGAGGTCACCACCGGCGCCACCATGAGCTTGAACGACAGCCACGGCAACCTGCTGGCCGCCCTGAAGGCCGCCTACGAAAACCGCAGGCCCGTTGAAAACAGCGCCGCAGCCCTGGGCCTGGGGATGGACTTCTCCGGCCGCATCGGCCCGGGCAAGGACAACACCGAAACCCAGGTCTACTCCATCAACCAGGTCATCGCCCTCACCCTCTTTGACGGGGACGGCAAGATTGTCCAGTCCTTTGTGGACCAGATCGAAGTGGCCAGCCCCAACTACGACGGCGCCGGCATGCCCCATTTCAGCGGCTTCCCCGGCCAGGGCGGCTACAACTACGACGAGAACCACGACGGCGTGGTGGACGGCAAGCTGATCACCAACAACGACGGCTTCCAGACCGAGATCGCCGGCTGGCAGACCAAGCGGGACCGGGGCAACAGCTATAAGATGAACCTGGCCACCTGGGCCGACGAAATGGACGCCTACGAGGCCTTCTTCGCCGGCAAGACCGTGGACGAGCTGGACGAGCTCTTCCTGCGCATCTTCTCCTCCCGCAACGGCCGGCCCTTAAAGGACGGCAGCAACAACGAGGAGGACAAGGCCAAGTACGACGCCCTGTCTGACGAGGACAAAGCCCTGCTGGCAGACGTCACCTCCGGCGCCACCATGAGCCTCAACGACAGCCATGGCAACATCCTGGGCGCCCTCAGGGACAGCCTGGACAAGAAACTGCCCGTGGCGCTGACGGTGGCCAAGTAAGACCGGCTGGGAAGCGGCACGAATGATACGAAGCGGGGGAAGGCTTTTTGAAAAAAGCACTCCCCCGTGCCCCCTCTGAAAAACTTTAATAGGTGTATCTCCTGAAACATGCAGTAGTAAAGTTTTCAGGGAGGGTCTGGGAGGGCGCTTTTTCAAAAGCGCTCTCCCAGTTTATATGGTCCCCATCCTACACTCTCCGGATAAGCCCGGGCTCCAGGTCCCCCAAGGTGGCGCAGGCGGTGCGTGCCATGGCGCCCTTCAGCTGGCCGGTGATGCGGGACAGGACATTGGCGGCGCCTTCTGCGCCTTCCTGCTCCAGGGCGGGCATGAGGGCACGGCCGATGCAGGGGGCATCGGCCCCCAGGGCCAGGGCCTTGAAGGCGTCGTAGCCGTCCTTGAGGCCGCAATCTACAAAAATCTGCATGCGGCCGTCCACGGCTTTCACAATCTCTGGCAGCACCAGCAGGGGCGGGGCTGCGAAGGGCAGGATGCCGTGGTGGTGGGACACCACGATGCCGCTGGCCCCCAGCTGCAGGGCCTTCTGGGCGTCAGTAACGCTGAGCACCCCTTTGATGACAAAGGGCAGGCCGGCCTGGTGGATGAGGGCCCGGAGGCTGGCTTCTGAGTAGGGGGCCATCTCATGGCCCAGGACCACGTCCGGCTGGCCCAGGCTGTCAAAGGTGTGGTCCAGGTCCATACCCACCGCCAGGGCGCCCAGGTCCCGGGCGGCCTCCAGGCGGCGCGCGACCATGCTGCGGTCGGCGTAGGGCTTGATGATTTTGATGACCCGGGCGCCGGTGGCAATCATCTGCCCCAGCTCCTCCTCATCCCCCATGCCGGCAAAGCAGGGGGCATTGACCCGGGCGCAGGCGGCGGCCATCTGCACCATGCCGCTGCCCTCCAGGCCCTTCAGGTGGGAGAGGGCGGCGGTGGCGACGGGGGTGTCGAAGCGGTGGCCAAAGAGGGTGAAGGCTGTGTCCGGGGCCACGGCGCCGATGTGGCGCATCTCGATGAGCAGGCTGTCCAGGTAGTCCCGGGTGATGCGGTTGGCGTCCCCGGCATGTTTGTTTTCAGGCATAGTATCTCCTTTTGTTTTACGAAACGGGGGAAGGCTTTTTGAAAAAAGCCCTCCCCCGTGCCCCCTCTGAAAAACTTTGGAATGCTTGCATAGACTGCAACATACCCCATTAAAGTTTTCAGGGAGGGTCTGGGAGGGCGCTTTTGGGGAAGCGCTCTCCCAGCAGTCTCTCTTCCATATCTCCAGGCATCAGCCCCCGAAGAGCACCTCGTTGATGACGCTCTCCAGGTATTCCTGGCGGCCGGAGCCGGGCAGGGGCGCCTGGCCCTTCTTGATGGCCTTCTCCGCCAGCTCAGTGAGGCTGGCCTTGCCGGCGCGGATTTTCTGGCCCAGCTCGCTGTCAAAGGAGGCGTAGCGCTCCTTCACAAAGGCGTCGATGCGGCCGTCCTCGATGATGGCTGCGGCCTTGATGAGGCCCAGGGCGAAGCTGTCCATCCCCAGGATGAAGCCCTCGAACATGTCCTCGTGGGTGTAGCTGGGGCGGCGGTTCTTGGCATCGAAATTGAGGCCGCCGGAAAGGCCCCCGGCCCTTAGGATCTCCAGCATGGCCAGGGTGGTGTTGTAGACATTGGAGGGGAACTGGTCGGTGTCCCAGCCCAGCATGTCGTCCCCCTGATTGGCGTCCACGGAGCCCAGCATGCCGTTGATGGCGGCCACCCGCAGGTCGTGCTCGAAGGTGTGGCCGGCCAGGGTGGCGTGGTTGGCTTCGATGTTGAGCTTGAAATCGCGGTCCAGGCCGTACTGGCGCAGGAAGGCGATGGAGGTGGCGGCGTCAAAATCGTACTGGTGCTTCATGGGCTCCTTGGGCTTGGGCTCGATGTAGAAATCCCCTTTGAAGCCGATGGAGCGGGCATAGTCCACCGCCATGTGCATGAGGGCGGCGATGTTCTCCTGCTCAAACTTCATGTCGGTGTTCAGCAGGGTTTCATAGCCCTCCCGGCCGCCCCAGAAGACATAGCCCTGGCCGCCCAGTTTGACGGTGCATTCGATGGCCTTTTTGAGGGTGGCGGCGGCGTGGCAGTAGACATCGATGGAGTTGCTGCTGCCGGCGCCGTTCATGTAGCGGGGGTTGGAGAAGAGGTTGGCGGTGCCCCAGAGGCATTTGATGTTGGTGCCGGCCATCTTGGCCTTGATGTAGTCGGTGATGTCGTCCAGGCGGGCGTTGGTCTCGGCCAGGTCCTTGCCTTCGGGGACCAGGTCTGCGTCGTGGAAGCAGAAATACTCGATGCCAAGCTTCTGCATGAACTCAAAGCCGGCGTCCACCTTGGCCCGGGCGTGGTCCATGGTGCCGGCTTCGGTGCCGAAGGTCTTGTCCGCGGTGCCGGGGCCGAACATGTCCTGCCCGGTGGCGGAGAGGTTGTGCCACCAGGCCATGGCGAACTTGAGGTGGTCCTTCATGGGCTTGCCCAGGATGACCCGCTGGGCGTCGTAATACTTAAACGCCAGGGGATTCCTGGATTTGGGCCCTTCGTAGGTGATCTTGGGCAGGTTTTCAAACAAAGACATGGGTTCCTCCTTATGCGTTCAATCTGTCGGATAAAGTATATCACATCAGGTACTGGATGCAAACACCGGGGCTGGTTTTCCCGGGTATTTCCGGTTGCTGTGTTGAAAACAGACAAAGGGAGCGGGCGGCCTTACAAGCCGGCCAGTTTCAAGAAGAGCTCCTTGAGGGCGGGGTAGGCGCGCTGATAGAGGCGGTGGTAGCTGGCATAGACTAAGGCCCGGTCCGCATCCGGCTCCAGGACCAGTTCCGGGGTGATGAGGCGCTCGCAGGCGGCCGGGACGCTGTCGTAGACGCCGGCGCCCACCCCGGCCAGCAGGGCCACCCCCAGGGCCGGGCCCTCGGCGCTTTTGATGGTCTGCACCTGGCAGTCAAAGATGTCGGCCAGCAGCTGCCGCCAGAAGGGGGACTTGGCGCCGCCGCCGGTTAAGAGCATGCTGTCCGGCTGCACCCCCATGCCGGCCAGGATCTGGAGGCCGTCCTTGAGGCCGAAGCTGACCCCTTCCATGACGGCGCGGATGAGGTCCCCCTTGGTGTGCATGGCGGAGAGCCCCAGGAAGCCGCCCCGTGCATGGGGGTCCAGGTGGGGGGTGCGCTCCCCCATGAGGTAGGGCAGAAACAGCAGGCGGTTGGCCCCGGGGGGGCTGGCCTCTGCCAGCTTGTCCAGCAGCACGTAGGGGTCCTCGTCCATGCGCTCGGCCAGGGCCACTTCCTTTTCGCAGCAGGTGTCCCGAATCCAGCGCTTGGACAGGCCTGCCGCCTGCATGACCCCCATCACATGCCAGGCCCCGGGCACGGCGCAGCAGAAGGTGTGCACCCGGCCATGGGGGTCGATGGCCAGGCTGTCGGTGTGGGCATAGACCACGCCGGAGGTGCCGATGGTGGTGAAGGCACGGCCGTCGGTGACGGTGCCGGTGCCCACGGCGGCGGCGGCGTTGTCCCCCGCGCCCCCCACCACCAGGGTGGTCTGGGACAGGCCGGTGAGCCGGGCGGCCTCGGCATTGACATGGCCGGTGACCTCCGGGGATTCGTAGACCGTGGCCAGCAGCTCCCGGGGGATCCCCAGCTTGTCCAGCACCTCCTGGCTCCACTGGCGCTTGGGCACATCCAGCAGCTGCATGCCGGAGGCGTCGGACACCTCGGTGGCGAAGTCCCCGGTCAATTTGTAGCGCAGGTAGTCCTTGGGCAGGAGGATGTGGCGGCAGCGGGCGTAGACCTCCGGCTCATGCTTTTTCACCCACATAATCTTGGAGGCGGTGAAGCCGGTGAGGGCCGGGTTGGCGGTGATCTCAATGAGGCGCTGGGCCCCCACCGCACGGGTGATGTCCTCGCATTCCTCGCCGGTGCGCTGGTCCGCCCAGATGATGCAGGGGCGCAGCACCTCCCCCTTCTCGTCCAGCATCACCAGGCCGTGCATCTGGCCGGAGATGCCCAGGGCGGCGATCTGCCGGGGGTCCACCCCGCTTTCCCGCACAACATGGGAGATGGTGGCGATGGCGGCCTCCCACCAGTCCACGGGGTTTTGCTCCGCCCAGCCGTTGCGGGGCTGGTACAGGGGGTATTCGGCCGTCTTGGCCAGGACCACCCCGCCGTTTTGGTCAAAGAGCACACTCCGGGTGCCCGAGGTGCCCAGGTCGATGCCCAGCAAATATTTCATGTCAATCCTCCTTGTCTGCCTGGCCATATGGACATGTGTAATCGTTTTCGTCAGGTTTTATGGTAGACAAAAAGGGGCTGTTTGTCAATCAGCCCCCTGGGTATAAAACCTGTTTTTATGGGTTGTCCGGATCCACCTGGGTGAAGAGGAAGCAGGCGCCGGGGGCCGCCGGGAGGCTGATGCTGCCATCCGCCACCGGGCAGCGCTGCCCGGTCCAGGCATCATGAAGGCTGTCTGCCGCCGCCCAGTCCCCGGGCAGGCGCAGGGGCCGTGCCCCGGCATATGGCCCGGTGTACAGGACGCAAAGCACTGCCTCTTCCCCCTCCCCCCGCAGGTAGGCGTACAGGCCGTCCTCCCCGGCTTCCAGGGTGGTAAAAGCGCCGGTCTGCAGGGCAGGCAGCCGGTTCCTGAGGCCCGCCAGCTGCCGGTAGAAAGCCAGGGTGCTGTTGTCTCCAACCTGATCCCAGGCCATGGGGCGCCGGCAGTCCGGGTCCCCCTCTCCCGCCATGCCCAGCTCGTCCCCGTAGTAGATGACGGGCAGGCCCGGGCAGGTGAACTGGAAGAACACCGCCAGGCGCTGACGGTGAATGTCCCCGTCGGCCCTGGTTAAGAGGCGGGGGGTGTCGTGGCTGGACAGGAAGGACCACTGGGCGGGAAGCAGGGCCGTGGGGTAGAGGGAGAGGGCGTGGTGCACCGCGCTGTCAAAGGCAGCAAGGCTGGTTTCAGAAAGGGCAAAGAAGCGCCAGATGGCCCGGGAGAGGAGGTAGTTCATGGTGCCGTCAAACATGTCCCGGCTGTTCACCCACTCCCGGCTGTCATCCCAGCACTCGGCAATCAGCAGGGCTTCGGGGTTTTCCCGGTGGATTTCCCTGCGGAAGCGCCGCCAGAAATCCGGGCTCACCTCGGGGGAGACGTCCAGGCGCCAGCCATCCATGCCGGTTTCCCGGAGCCAGTAGCGGCCCACCTCCAGGAAATAGCGGGCGGCCGCCTCATGGTCCAGGTTGATTTTGGGCATCATGGCGGTGAAGGCGAAGGTCTGGTAGCCGGTTGTGCTGTCGTCAAAAAAGAACCAGTCGTAATACGGGCTGGCCGGGCCCTTCTCCCGGGCATCCACAAAGGGGGCAAAGCGGGTGCCGGAATGGTTGAACACCCCGTCCAAAATCAGCCGCATATTGTTCTGGTGCAGGGCTGTGACCAGGTCCTTCAGGTCCTGAAGGGTGCCCAGCATGGGGTCGATCTGGTAGTAGTCCGCGGTGTCGTAGCGGTGGGCGGTGTGGGCCTTGAAAATGGGGGTCAGGTAAACCAGGCTGACCCCCAGCTCCTTCAGGTAGGGGATGGCCTCCCGGATGCCCTGCAGGTTGCCGCCGAAATAGCGATGGTTTTTGACCTCTCCCCCATCCCAGGGCTGGATGCCGGGCCCCGGGGGCCCTTGGCGCCGGAAGCGGTCCGGGAAAATCTGGTAGCCCACCTTGCCCAGGGCCCAGGCAGGCAGGGGCCGGGGCGGGTAGACATATGCAAAGGCGAAGGGGTTGATGCCAAAGGGGGGCTCCCCAAAGGCTTCGGGCTCCTTGATGCCCTCCTGGTCCAGGTAGCAGGTCTGCCCGTTTTTTTGTAATTCAAACAGGTAGCACTGGCGGGGGTCATCCGGGGTGAAATCCGCCTGGTACCAGTCGTGCAGGGCGCCAGAGGCCACCTTCGTCATGGGGGTTTTGTTGAAGCGGTAGCGGAAGCGCGCATCCTTGTAGATGCACACGTGCAGGAGGGTGGCTTTATCCAGGTCCTCCCTGGCTGTGCGCAGGCGGATGCGCACCCGGCCATCGGGCAGGGCTTCCCGGTATTCCATCAGGGGCAGGTGGTGCAGGGCGGACAGGTTCACGGCTTGTATTTCTCCTCGTTGCTTAGGATTAGGGTGGAAAAGGCGGGCAGGGTGGCCTGCCCGCCGCTGCGCTGTGTGCCAGGGGTGCCAAAGCAGGGAACCAGGTCCTCGGGCACCTGGATGACCTGCGCATTGGGGGAGGGGTTGTGAAGCACCAGCAGCTTCACATCCCCCAGCTGCCGCCAGAAGGCCAGGGGGACGGTGTTTTCGTTGGGATAGGGCACGAAGCTGCCCCTTTGCAGGGCCGGCTGCTCCCTGCGCAGGTGGATCATCTGCCGGTAGGCGTTTAGAAGGGAAGTCGGGTCCTGGATTTGCTCAGCCACCGGCACGGTGCGGTTGTTGTAGCGGGAGGGATGCCAGGAAGTGGCGGCCGGGTCCCCCGCCCCCCAGAGCATGGGGGTGCGCAGCTCCTCATCGGGCTTGGCGCCCCCCATGCCGATCTCCTCCCCGTAGTAGAGGATGGGGGTGCCGGGGAGGGTGAGGAGGATGCGGGCAGCCAGGGCCAGCTTGTCCTGCCGCATGGCCAGGACGCTGGCCACCCGGTTCTGGTCGTGGTTGGACAGGAAGGGGGCATCCACATACTGCGGGTTGTTCGCCCGGTAGGCGGCATAGCCCTGGTCCAGCAGGGACACCAGGGCGGCGCCGGAGCCGCCGGTTTTCAGCATCGGCAGCAGGCGGTCCCCCAGGTCGAAATTCACCAGGCTGTCCAGGCCGCGGATGATTTCCGCCCGCTTGGACAGCGGCTCCCAGGCCTCCCCCATGAGGTGGGCCTTGGGATAATAGGCCTTGACTTCGGCTGAAAAATCCACCCAGAAATCAGCAGAGGCCTTAATGTCCTGCAGGCGCTGCAATTCCCCTTCGCCAAAGATGTGGCTGGTGGCGTCCAGGCGGAAGCCGTCCACCCCCAGCGCCAGCCAGAAGCGGGCGATGTCCTGCACCTCATTTCTGACCTCCTGGCTGTTGAAGTTCAGATCCGGCATGCCCTCCCAGAAGATGGCGTAGTAATAGGCATCTCCGCGCTTCTTCCAGGGCTGCTGCCCCCAGACTGTGAGGTCCGGGAAGAAGCCCTCCTGGCCTTCCTGTGCCCAGTGGTACCAGCTGCGGTGGGGACTGTTTTCCTCCATGCTGCTTACAAACCAGGGGTGCCGGGAGGAGGTGTGGTTGAAGGGCACATCCAAAAGCACCCTGATGCCCCGGGCGTGGGCGGCTGAAAGCAGGGCAGTGAAATCCGCCATGCTGCCGTAGTCCGGGTTCACCCCGCGGTAGTCCGTCACGTCATAGCCATGGTAGGAGGGGGAGGGATGGACGGGCATCAGCCACAGGGCGCCGATGCCCAGGTCCGCCAGGTAATCCAGCTTGTCTTCCAGGCCGCGGAAGTCCCCGATACCGTCACCGTCGCTGTCGGAAAAGGCCCGGACGAAGACCTGGTAGATGACCTCGCCCTCCTGTATTCCTTCCAGGGCCAGGGCAGGCGCGGACTGGAAGAGGAAAAGGCAGGCCAAAAGGAAGCCTGCCAGGCGTTTGAACACATTGGTCATGCTTATTCCTTCACGGCGCCGGAGGCCAGCACCTGGGTTAGATACTTCTGGTTGATGGCAAAGATGATGACAAAGGGCACCGCCACCAGGACGGCGCCGGCCGCAAACATGGTGAAGTTGTTGTTTTCCCGGCCGTTGATCAGTTCAAATAGGCCCACTGCCAGGGTCTTCTTGGGGTCTGACTTGATGAGCAGCCGGGGCAGGATGAAGTCCATCCAGGGGCCGGTGAAGCTGGTGACCGCCAGGAAGGTGACCATGGGCCGGGCGATGGGCAGGATGATGCGCCAGAAGCTGGTGAAATAGCCCGCGCCGTCCACCCGGGCAGCCTCGTCCAGGCTGCGGGGGATGGTGTCCAGATAGCCCTTGATGAGCCAGGTGTTGTAAGGGATGTTGCCGGCGGCGTAGATGAGGATGAGGCCCAGGTGGTTGTCCAGCAGGCCCATGCGCCACACCAGGATGTACAGCGCGATCATGCCGGCAAAAGAGGGAAACATCTGCAGGATCAGCAGGCTCATCATCAGAGGCTTCTTGGCGGAAAACTTGAAGCGGGAGAAGATGTAGGCCGTGATGGTGGTGACTGCCACAGACAGGACGGAGTTGATGGCGGCGATCTTCAGGGTGTTCAAAAACCACTGGACGTAGTTGGTGTCGTTGAAGAGCCGCTCAAACTGCCGCAGGCCCAGGGGCTGCTGAAAGGGGTAGACCGTCAGCCCTGCCAGGGAATCCCCCAGGGAGAAGGCGGAGGACGCCGTAAACAGGAGGGGGTACAGCACCAGGATCACCACCAGGAACAGGATGGCGTACAAAATCAGGTAGGTCATCATCCTGCCCAGGGTCATGGGCTGTTTTTTCTTGCGATATGTCATCGTGCTCACAGCTCACCCTCCTTGAAGGCCTTGGTGCGGGAGAAATTATAGATGGCAAAGGGCGCGATCACCAGGAAGACCAGGATGGACAGCACGGCCGCCATGTTGTACTGGCGCAGGTCCAGGGTCAGCTTGTACATCCAGCTCATCAGGATGTCCGTGGCCCCGGCGCCGGACTGGGTGGTGGCCAGGTCCGTGGGGCCGCCGCCGGTTAGGAAATACACCGCACCGAAGTTGTTGAGGTTGAAGGAGAAGCTCATGATGAACAGCGGGATGGTCTGGTAGAGCACCAGAGGCAGGGTGATTTTGAAAAACTGCACCCGCTTGTTGGCGCCATCAATCTCGCTGGCCTCGTACAGGTCCTTGGGCACCGAGGTCATCACCCCGGTGATGAGCATCATGAAATAGGGGAAGCCCAGCCAGAGGTTCACCGTGACCATGCTCATCCGGGCCAGGGTGAAATCGCTCAGCCAGTGGATGGGCTGGGAGATCCAGCCCCATTCAATCAGCATGCGGTTGATGGGGCCGAACTGGCCGTTGAGCAGGTTGCGCCACACCATCAGGGACAGCATGGCCGGCACCGCATAGGGCAGGATGTAGACCACCCGGAAAAAGCTGGGGAAGCGGATGTTCTTGTTGATCAGCGCCAGGGCGATGAGCAGGCCCCCCACGTAGCAGGTCACCGTGGCTAGGGTGGCCCAGGTGACCGTCCACAGGGCGGTGCGCCCGAAGGCCCCCGCCCACAGGGAGCGGCCCGCCAGGGTTTCAAAGTTCTGCAGGCCCACCCAGTCCACCGTGTTGGCCGGGGGGATGTTGTTGGGGGAGGAGTAATTGGTGAAGGCCAGCATGGCGGAGAACACCAGGGGCAGGACCACGAAAAAGAGGATCATCAGCATGGCCGGGGACAGGCCCACCACCGCAAAAGAGGTGTCCGCCAGGGAGGACACGAAGGTCCGGGTGCCCGGGTACTGGCCGGTGCGCTCGTACTCCCGCTGGGTTTTGGCCGCATCCCGCACGTTGGTGATGTACAGGACGATGAACATCACCAGCAGGATCAAAAAGATGATGCCCTCCACCATCATGAAGATGGAGTGGGGGCGCTCCCTGAGGGGCAGGTCAGGCCGCGGGTCCCCCAGGGTGATCAGGCCCGTGATGCCCCGGATGAAGTGGTGGGTGTTGATGAGCACCAGCAGCTCCATCAGCGCGAAGAAAGCGCCCTTGATGTACTGCTTCTGGTACAGCAATTGACCCAGGCCCATAAAGCCCACCGAGGCCCAGACGGGGCCCGGGTCTTTCAGTGGCGGCAGGCGGTGTTTGTTCTTCGCCATGGGCTACCTCCCTTTGGTCAGATGTTTTTACAGATAAGGGAAAGGGCTGCCCGTCCGGGCAGCCCTTGGCAAGAGGGGATTATTTTCCGATGCTTTCTACAAACTGAGCGGCAGAATCAAGTTCCGTTTTGACATCGCTTCCATTCCAGATGTTGTTGAAGGCGGGGCCCATGCTTTGCCAGTAGCCGTCCATGGCGGGGATGGAGGGCATGGGCTTGGCATAATTGGCCTGCTCCATGATGCCGGCGAAGAAGGGGTTCTCGCTGGTGACGCCGGTGTTGGGGCTGATGGTGCTGGTGACGTCGGAGCGCAGCTGCTGCATCTCCTGGGTGAGGAGGAACTCGGCAAAGGCCTTGGCCTCTTCAGGATGCTCGGAGAAGGCGGAGACAAACATGGCCCGCACGCCGGAGAAGGAGGCCGGGGGATGCTCGGTGCCGGGCAGCATGGGGATGGGGGCGATGCCCAGGTTGACGCCGGCCTTGACCACGCCGTCAATGCTCCAGGGGCCGGTGATGAACATGGCAGCCGTCTTGGTCTCGGTGAAGGCGCCGTTGCAGAAGGAGCCTGACAGGTCCTCCGCCTTGACGGGCAGCATGGCCTCCCTGAGGCTCTGGAAGTAGCTTAAGCCCTTGACGGCGGCTTCGGAGTTGATGTCGTGCCGCTCCTGGTCGGTGCCCTCGGGGCCGAACAGGTCCGCGCCGTAGGCGCTCATGAAGATGTAGTTATAGTAGGGGGCGGACACTTCCCACACCATGGCAAACTTGTTGTTGGCCACATCGTTGAAGGTCTTGGCGAACTCAACGATCTCTTCCCAGGTCTTGGGGGCTTCCGGGATCAGGTCCTTGTTGTAGAACAGCGCATAGGTCTCAATGGCGGTGGGGTAGCCGTAGGGCACGCCGTCATAGGTGACAGCAGCCTGGGCGGCAGGCATGAAGGCTTCCTTCAGGGTGCCGGCAGCGCCGTCGTTCAGCGGCAGGGCCAACTGGCCGACCACGATCTGGCCCAGCTTGTCATGGGGGGCCGCAAAAACGTCCGCGCCCAGGCCGGTGGGGCCGTCCAGCTCCAGCTTCTGCACCGCATCGGTGTGGGAGACGCCGGCGAATTCAAAGGTGATGTGGGGGTTGAGCTCCGTGAACTTGGCTGCGGCTTCCTTGATGAAGTCCAGTTCGGGGCCCTCAGCCTCCCAGATGAGCAGCTGGACGGGCTCCTGGGCCAGGGCGCCTGTCATGCCCAGGACCAGTGCCAGGGCCAACAGGATGGTGAGCAGTTTCCTCATGTGTGGTTTCCTCCTACAATGTGTTATAGATTCCGGCGCAAGCCGGGGTTTCCCGGTGGGTTTTGGGCTCCTTGGTGATGATGCGGGGCATGGCAGAGGTAAAACAGTTTGTTGCCAACTATGCCCGACTCAATCCTTTATCCAGTATACCCGGGAATGCGGCGTCCCGGGCCCTGTCCCCGGATGATGCCCAGCCGCAAGCCCTGTTCTTCCTGTGTCTCTATTCATATTTATACAGGGGCGGCCCGGGGCTGTCAAGCAAAAAACTTTCAGGATGCACAAGGGACCCCCGCCCGTTGTGACAAAGCCCAAAGCGTGCTATACTGGCCCCAATTCAACAGTTGTCATCATCTTGCGCGGCCCCCTCCCCGGGGGCTGCTGAAAGGAAGATCCATGCGTCAAAGCGGCATCCTCTTGCACATCACCTCCCTGCCGGGGCCGGAGGGCATCGGCACCCTGGGGCAGGAGGCCCGGCAGTTTGTCAACTTCCTGGCGAAGGCGGGCATGGGCATCTGGCAGGTGCTGCCCATCTCCCCCACGGGCTACGCCGAATCCCCCTACCAGTGCTTCTCCACCTATGCCGGCAACCCCCTCTTAATCGACCTGGCCACCCTGAAAAAGCAGGGCATCCTCACCAGTGAGGAGGCGCCGCCCCAGCCTGAACGCCTGGACCAGGTGGACTTCCCCCCTGTGATGGACTACAAAAAGCGGATGCTGGCCCTGGCTTATCAGCAGTCCTATACCAAGCTGAAGCGCAAAGTGGATGCCTTCCGGGCGCGGCACAGCGAATGGATTGAGGATTTTGCCCTGTTCATGGCCATCAAGGAACAATTTGGCGGCATCTCCTGGCAGGACTGGCCGGACGAGGCCATCCGGATGCGCCGGGCGGCCGCCCTGCGGGCCTATCAGGAATCGCTGAAGGAGCAGGTGGACCTGCAGGTCTTTATCCAGTACCTCTTCTTTGAGCAGTGGTTTGCCCTGAAGACCTATGCCAACAAAAAGGGCATCCGCATCTTCGGGGACATGCCCATCTATGTGGCGGAGGACTCCGCCGATGCCTGGGCCAACCCCTATGTGTTCCAGTTGGACAAAAACAGGCGCCCCACCCGGATTGCCGGGGTGCCGCCGGACTATTTCTCTGCCGACGGCCAGCGCTGGGGCAACCCCCTGTATGACTGGGCCTACCTGAAGCGCACCGGCTACCGCTGGTGGCTGGGCCGCTTGAAGGCCATGGCCGCTTTCTTTGACATCACCCGGGTGGACCATTTCATCGGCTTTGCCAATTACTACGCCGTGCCGGCTCACGAGGACACCGCCCGCAACGGCGTGTGGGTGCCCGGCCCCGGCAAGGCCTTCTTTGACGCGGTGAAGCGGGAACTGCCCCAGATGAACATCGTGGCGGAGGACCTGGGGGCCGTCAGCCCCAGGGTGCGCAAGCTGATGGACAACACCGGCTACCCCGGCATGAAGGTGATGACCTTCGCCTTTTCCGGCGACCCCTACAACGAGCACCTGCCCAAGTACCACGAGCCCAATGCCGTGGTCTACACCGGCACCCACGACAACAACACCCTCCTGGGCTGGTGGCAGCATGCCCCCCATCACGAGAAGAACAACACCATCTTCGCCCTCTCCATCACCCATGAGCAGGAGTTTTCCGACGCCTTCATCACCGCCACCTTCAAAAGCGCTGCCAACACCGCCATGGTGCCCATGCAGGACGTGCTGCGCCTGGGTGAACAGGCACGGATGAACCTGCCCGGCACCGTGGGGGGCAACTGGCTTTGGCGGATGAAGCCCGGCGCCGCCAGCGCCAGCGTGGCCAAATGGCTGCGGGACATCAACCGGGAGACGGGGCGCCTGTCTGAAGGGCAGGGGGCATAATGCTGCGCCAGGAGTTTGTCATCGAGCAATTGCAGGCCATGGGCATCAAGCGGACGGATACCGTGTTGATCCACAGCGCCATGAAGCAGATCGGCCCGGTGGAAGGCGGGGCGGAGGCCCTGCTGGACAGCCTGATGGATTATTTCAGTGAGGGGCTGCTGTGCTTCCCCACCTTAAGCTGGGAGACCGCCACGGCCAATCCCCGGGTGTATGATGTGGCAAACACCCCGTCCATCGTGGGCATTCTGCCGGAATTGTTCAGGAAGCGCCCCGGGGTCATCCGCAGCCACAACCCCACCCACTCCATGGCCGCCTTTGGAAAGGACGCCGCCAGCTTCACCGCGGACGACCTGGCAAGCGGCACCCCCTGCGGCCCCCTGTCCACCTGGCACAAGCTGGTAGACCGGGACGCCTGGATTCTCATGGCGGGCTGCGGCCTCACCACCTGCACCTTCCTGCACGGGGTGGAAGAATGGTGTGAGATCCCCGGCCGCATCGGCCCCCCCTTGGCCTTCACCCTGGTGAAGCCGGACGGCAGCCGGGAGACCATCCATTCCGCCCAGCATGCGGCCATGCCCTCGGTGAACTACTGGAAGATTGAGGCGGGGCTGAAACAGGCGGGCCTGATGAAGGTGCTGCCACTGGGCCATGCGGACACCCAGGTGATGAAAGCCCGGGATCTGTATGCCTATACTGCGGGCTGTCTGCACATGAACCCGGGGCTGTTTGACCCGCAGGGTCTCGACAAAGTGTCTGCGGACACTTTGTCGTTTTAGAAGAACGGGCATTTTCCATTGGTCGCTGCGCTCCCGGTCATGGAAAATGCGCGGAATGGTTTGCTACGCAAACCGCCCCGCCCGCCCGGCAGAGCCGGGCGACACGATTTCACTCAGAGGGCTGTGCCCTCTGAAACTCCCCTTTTGATTTAGTTTGTCCACAGTTTAAGGGGCCGGCATTTGCCGGCCCCTTCATCATTTATGATGATGTGATTAATTCAGTACAACACCAAATAGTTGTCCAGCTCCCACTTGGAAATCTGCACCCGGTAGTCCTCCCACTCCTTCAGTTTGCCCCGGGTGTAATGGCCCATGATGTGGGGGCCCAGGGTGGCTTTCACCAGCTCGTCCTGCTGCATCTGCAGGATGGCCTCCTGGAGGGTGGCGGGGAGGGGGTCGATGCCCCGGGTGGCCCGCTGCCTGTCCGTCATGGTGTAGATGTTCTCCGCAATCTCCGGCGGCGGCGTCAAATCCTGTTTGATGCCCTCCAGGCCGGCCTTCAATAGCAGGGCCAGGGCCAGGTAGGGGTTGCAGGAGGGGTCCGGGCTGCGCAGTTCCAGCCTGGTTCCCCGGCCCCGGGCAGAGGGGATGCGGATCAAGACCGAGCGGTTCCGGGCGGACCAGGATTTGTAGCAGGGGGCCTCGTAGCCGGGCACCAGGCGCTTGTAGGAATTGACCAGGGGGTTTAACACCGCCGTCATGCCGGAGATGTGGTTTAAGAGCCCGGCGATGAAGCTGTAGGCCTCCTTTGACAGCTCCTTTTCCCCCTGTGGGTCGTGGAAGAGGTTGCTGCCGTTTTTGAACAGGGACATGTTGGTGTGCATGCCGGAGCCGTTGATTCCGTAGATGGGCTTGGGCATGAAGGTGGCATGGAGGCGGTGCTTCTGGGCGATGGTTTTCACCGCCAGCTTGAAGGTCATGATGTTGTCGGCGGTCTTGAGGGCCGAGGCGTACTTGAAATCAATCTCGTGCTGGCCGGGGGCGGATTCGTGGTGGGAGGCCTCGATCTCAAAGCCCATGTCCTCCAGGGCCAGGCAGATGTCCCTTCTCGCAATCTCACCCCGGTCGATGGGGCCCAGGTCAAAGTAGCCGGCTTCATCGTTGGTATGGGTGGTGGGGTGGCCGTTGTCATCGGTGTGGAACAAAAAGAACTCGCACTCTGGCCCCACGTTGAAGGTATAGCCCAGCTGGTCGGCTTCCGCCACCACCTGCTTCAAAATATAGCGGGGGTCCCCCTTAAAGGGCTGACCGTCCGGGGTATGGACGTCGCAGATCATCCGGGCCTCGTGCTCGCTGTGGCCGTGCCAGGGCAGGCGGGTGAAGGTGGACAGGTCCGGGTGCAGCATCATGTCCGACTCCTCCAGGCGCAAAAAGCCCTCGATGGAGCTGCCGTCCACCGTCACCTGGTTTTTCAGGGCGCGGTCAATCTGGGAGGCATTGATGGCGATGTTCTTCAACTGGCCGAAGATGTCGGTAAACTGCAGCCGGATGAAGCGGATGTTCTCCTCCTGGATGATGCGTTTGATGTCGTCCCGGGTCATGGTGTCACCTGCTTTCAATCAAAACATGCGGGATGTCCCGCAGGGTTTATCATAGAGCATGGGGCAAGGATTTGCCCGGGTTTGAGCGCACCAGAACAGACAAAAAACATCAGCCGGCACAGACAGGGCCTGGCTTCATCCGGTGACAGGGATGCTTATCGGAACAATAGGATGTCGAAATGCTGATTTTTAGTTGCTATTGTTCCGATAGGTGGTATACTGTACTCATGAAAGGGGGTGAAGGCGTGGCGTACATCAGCGTACAGGAGGCCGCCCAGCGCTGGGGTATTTCGGACCGCCGGGTCCGCGCGCTGTGCGCAGAGGGCAGAATACCAGGCGTCATCAGGGAAGGCAGGGCCTACCTGATTCCGGAGGATGCCTTAAAGCCCCTGGATGAGCGCCGGAACCGGGGCAAACAGATTCCGGAACAATACGCCCGGCTGTTTGTTCAAGTTGATGAAATGAAGGCGGAGCTGGACCGGCGCCGTCCCCTGACCCAGGGGGAACTGTACCGCCTGCAGGAAGAGTTTCTAGTGGCCTACACCTACAACTCCAACGCCATTGAGGGCAGCACTATGACCCTGCAGGAGACCGCCCTGGCCCTGGAAGGGGTGACGGTGGATCAAAAGCCCTTAAAAGAGCACCTGGAAGCCGTGGGCCACCGGGATGCCTTTTTGTATGTGCAGTCCCTGGTGAAGGAGGGGGTGCCGGTATCGGAACGAATGATTCTGTCCATCCACGCCCTGGTGCTCATGGACAGGCCGGAGGACAAAGGCAGGTATCGGAGGATACCTGTCAGGATATCCGGGGCGCAACACCAGCCGCCCCAGCCCTACCTGGTTCCCGTGCAGATGGAACGTTTGATTGCAGACCTGCAACACAATAGGCGGCACATCATCGAGGCTGCAGCACGGTTTCACCTGGATTTTGAGGGCATTCACCCCTTCATTGACGGAAACGGGCGCACCGGACGCCTGGTGCTGAACCTGATGCTGATGCAGGCAGGCTATCCCCCCATCGACATCAAGTTCACCGACAGGCGGGCCTATTATGACTGCTTTGACAACTATTTCAATCATGGGGACCCTGAACAGATGGTCACCATGATTGGACGCTACCTGAAAGAGCGGCTGGCCCAGTATCTGACCATTTTGGAGTGATTATTCCGGATACAGTTCCTCCATGGTGGCTACCGCCTGCCTGATCATCTCCCGCAGCACGGCCTCATCGATGTCCGCCAGCTTGTTCACATAGATGCAGCCCACCCCGGTGGTGTGCTTGCCCAGGCGGGCCAGCAGCGCTGCCCGGTCCGCCTCCTCCAGCATCAGGTACAGGCTGATTTTGCCCTTCCGGGGCGCATAGCCCACCCGGAGGGCGTCCCCCTCATGGCCGGAGGCGTATTTATAATGGTACTGGCCAAAGCCCACCATGTTGCCCGTCCACAACACCGCCGGCCAGGGGGTTTCCTCGGTGAAAATGTCCAGGAGGCGCAGGGCATCCTGACGCCTGCGGTCAGGCGCAAGGGATTCGCAGTAGGCCCGCACCTCGTCGGTTTCCGGCTTGGTTTTGCATTGGTACATGGCGCCTTCCTTTACAGGCTGATCTCCGCAGACAGGCCTTCCTCCCCGCTGAAGGGGGCCAGCAGGACTGCGGCTTCGCCTGTGATGTATTCCTCCGTCTGGCTGACGGCCCGGCCCACATAGTCCATGGGCTGAAGGAGTGTATCCAGTTCCGCCTGGCTTAAACCAAAGGCGGGGTCCTGGGCGATGCGGGCCAGCAGGTCGTTGGGCCGGCCCTCCTCCTTCACCTGTTTGCCCGCCTGCATGGCGTGGCTGCGGATGCGCTCGTGCAGTTCCTGGCGGTCGCCCCCCTTCATCACAGCCTTCATCAGGATGTTTTCCGTGGCCATGAAGGGCAATTCCGCCAGCAGGTTCTTTTCCATCATCTTGGGGTAGACCACCAGGCTGGACACGATGTTTTCATACAGGGTCAGGATGGCGTCCGCCGCCAGGAAGCCTTCTGCCAGGGCCAGGCGGCGGTTGGCGCTGTCGTCCAGGCTGCGCTCCAGCCACTGGGTGGCCGCAGTGTGGGCGGCGTTGGCCTCGCCGGTGATGACGAAGCGGGCCAGGGCCGCCATGCGCTCCGCCCGCATGGGGTTGCGCTTGTAGGGCATGGCGGAGGAGCCCACCTGGTGCTGCTCGAAGGGTTCCTCCACCTCCTTGAGGTGCTGCAGCAATCGCATGTCCCCGGCAAACTTCCCGGCGCTCTGGGCGATGCCGGACAGCAGCGCCAGGGCCAGGCTGTCGATCTTGCGGGTATAGGTCTGGCCGCTGACGGCCAGGGGCGCTTCAAAGCCCATGCGCTTTGCGATATGGATGTCCAGGGCCTTGACCTTGCCCTCGTCCCCCTCAAAGAGGGCCAGGAAGGAGGCCTGGGTGCCGGTGGCCCCCTTGCAGCCCAGGGGGCGCAGGTTGTCAAGAAAATCGTTCACTGCCCGCAGGTCCATCAGGAGGTCCTGCAGCCACAGGCAGATGCGCTTGCCCAGGGTGGTGGGCTGGGCGGGCTGGAAATGGGTGTAGCCCAACATGGGCAGGGCCTTGTAGGTGAGGGCCTGCCTGGACAGGGCCCGGGCCGTCCCCAGGAGGCGGCGGCGCAGCAAGCGCATGGCGTCCTGCAAAATCAGCACATCGGCATTGTCGGTGACATAGCAGCTGGTGGCTCCCAGGTGAAGGATGGGGGCGGCCAAAGGCGCCGCCTGGGCGTAGGCCTTCAGGTGGGCCATCACGTCGTGGCGCAGCTCCCGTTCAAAGCCGTCAATCACCGAAAAATCGATGTGCTCCGCCTGGGCCTTCAGCTGTGCAATCTGCTGGTCCGTAATGGGCAGGCCCAGCTCCTGCTGGGCTTCAGCCAGGTACAGCCACATCCGGCGCATCAGCCGGGCCCGGTGGGCCGGGGAAAACAGGGCCTGCATCTCCCGGCTGCCGTAGCGGGTGGAGAAGGGGCTTTGGTAGGCTTCCTGGTTGATTGCTGGCATGGTGCACCTCATGGCTTGGGTCGTATCATGTGCCTGGTTTTGCAGTTTGCACTTGAAAAGACAAGGCCGCGCCAGGCTGGTTTGCCCTGTCATCATACAATGAAGCGGGTTTTCCTGGCAAGGACAGCGGGGCTGGCCGCCACCTATTCCTTCCCGATGAAGCGACGCAGGGCCTGGTCATATTCCTCCGAAAACAGGGCGCATTCCCCGCCCGCCACCCCCATCAAAACATCCATCAGCGGGGGCAGCAGGGTGGACCAGGTCTCCTGCCGGGGCCAGGTCAGGCCATAGGCTGCCAAGAAGGCCGCCCGGCCCGCTTCATCTGAAAACCTCAGGGCATTGTTCAGATCCACCGCCGGGTGGTTCAGGCCCATCCTGCCATAATCCATCATGAAAGCCAGGGCTTCCTGGCGGCCTGTCACCAGGTTCACCGGATGAAAATCATTGTAGCACAGCCGCAGGGGCAGGCTGGCAGCTTGTTCCAGCAAATCCACCAGCAGCGGGTGGAGCCTGCGCCATGCCGGCTTGTCGCCATGCACCTGATTGGCATTTTCCAGATTTGAAAAGCTGAGGGCCTGCCATTCCGCGCTCAGCCCGATGCCGTCCCCCTCCCCCACCTCCAGTTGGTGAAGGGCCCGGTACCAGGCGCCCAGGGCGCCCATGACGGCAGGGTCCTTGGCGGCATCCAGGGTGGCTGGGGCCAGGGTGTCGGAAAAATCCAAGTCCGCCATCAGGAGGGCAGTTTCATCCTTTTGCAACAGCTTCAGGGTGGGCAGGCCCGCCTGGGCCAAAAGCTTGTAAAAAAACAGCTCCTCCCGGCCGAACTCCCCCAGGAAAAGCTTCAGCACCAGCTGCTCTCCGCCCGCGGACAGCCGGAACAGGGCGATGCCCTGTTTTTCCCGCAGCAGGAGCAGTGTGTCGGGCTTTAAGCCCCAGGCGATT
>DAITOE010000010.1:0-18965 GCA_036834245.1 Clostridia bacterium
TATTACGGCACCGGCGCCATCCGCCAGGTGACGGGGGTGCTGCGGCGCATCTTCCCCCTGCGCACCTGCAACCTGAAATTGCCTGCGGCCAAGCCCCTGCGGCCCTGCATCGCTTATGAGATGGGCCAGTGCAAGGGGCCCTGCGCCGGGCTGATTTCCCAGGAGGACTACCAGGTGCTGGTGGACGGGGTCATCGCCTTTTTGAAGGGCCGCTACAAGCCGGTGGTGGACCAGCTTGAAAAAGAAATGCAGGATGCCTCACACGCCATGCAGTTTGAGCGCGCGGCCGAACTGCGGGACGCCATCCGGGACGTGATGGGCCTGATGGAGCAGCAAAATGCGCTGCAGACCACGAAAGTGGACCAGGACGTCATCGCCGTGGCCCAGGACGGCCTGGACGCCATGGCCCAGGTGCTGTTCATAAGGGGGGGCAAGATGCTGGAAAGCCGGGCCTTTGCCCTGCCCCGGGAGGGCAGCGAGCCCCTCCCGGAGGTGCTGTCCGCCTTCATCACCCAGTTTTATGAGGACAGGCTGCCGGCCCGGGAGGTGATCACCCAGGCGGCGGAGGACCCGGACACCCTGAAAACCTGGCTGCGGGACCGCCGCCAGGGGGCGGTGGACCTGGTGATCCCCCGGCGGGGGGACAAACTGCGCCTGGTGGAAAACGCCCTCACCAACGCACAGGACGCCCTCACCAAGCGCAATGCCAGGGAGCAGGTGGTGCAGGAGCGCACCCTGGGGGCCAGCCGGGAGCTGGCCGCCGCCCTGCACCTGCACAGCGTGCCGGTGCGCATTGAGGGCTTTGACATCTCCAACACCCAGGGGGCCCAGTCCGTGGCCAGCATGGTGGTGTTCATCAACGGGGAGCCCGCCCGGAAGGAATACCGGCACTTCCGCATCAAAACCGTGGAGGGGCCCAACGATTTTGCCAGCCTCCACGAGGCCCTCACCCGGCGCTTTAAGCGGGCCCTGCTGCCGGACAAGCCCTGGCCCCTGCCGGACCTGATTCTGGTGGACGGCGGGCCCCAGCAGCTGGCCTATGCCCTCATGGCAAGGGACAGCCTGGGCCTCTCTGTACCCATCTTCGGCCTGGCGGAGCGGCTGGAGGAAATCTACCTGCCCGGGGAGGACGAACCCGTCATCCTGGACCGCCATGCCCCCGCCCTGCACCTGGTGCAGCGCATCCGGGACGAGGCCCACCGCTTCGGCATCACCCACCACCGGAAGCTCCGGGGCCGGGAGAGCATCCGCTCCCAGCTGGAGGAGGTGCCGGGCATCGGCCCCGCCCGCCGCCGCGCCCTGCTGGCCACCTTCCGGTCCTTAAGGGGCATTGCGGAAGCCGATGTGGACGCCCTGGCCGCCGTGCCCGGCATGTCGCGGCCCGCAGCCCAGGCCCTGTTTGACGCCTTCCGGGCAAAAAAGGACGGCGATGCATGAATGGGCGGGCCCCGGGCGTTTGATACGTAGAACACTGGAAGGGAGGGCCCGGATGCACCGCAGTCGCAAATGGCTGGCCGCCATGGTATGCCTCATGCTCCTGCTGCAGGCAGGGCTTGCCGGCGCCCTCACCCTGTCCTTTTCCCCGGGGCTGACAGCGGTGTCCCAGCGCCTGGACCGGGGCCACGCCTACGGTATCCAGGTTGAGGCACAGCTTGCCGCCTGGCCGGACCTGAACCCGGAGACCCTGGACGCCCTGCAGGCCTGGCTGGCAGGCCATCAGCTGGCCATCACCCTCCAGGGGCAGGGGGACAGCCGGGACAGCCTGGCACGCCTGCTTCAGGGCGAGCGCCAACTCCTGACCCTGTCCACCCATGAGACACCCCGGGAGGCCCAGATGCTGCTGGGGGGCGAAAACCAGCCCCTCACCCGCTACCTGGGCACGGCGGCGCAGCCCCCCTGGCAGACCCTGCTGGCCCTGGACACCGCGTTCCCGGACCCAGAGGCGGCAGGGGCGCAGTTGACATCCTTCGGCCAGGCCGCCCTGCCCTTCCTCACCGTCTATGAAAAGCCGGTAAAAACTGCCACCACCATCAAGAACGTGGGCCGGGGCAGCACGCAGATGGTCTACACCCTGAAAAAGGACGAGGCCCTGCTTCTTTACCAGGAGGCCCGGGAGCAGCTGCTGCCCCCCTTGAAAGCGGCCCTGGAAGCCTTGTTGCCGGGGCAGGCAGACAGCCTGGGCAGCGCCCTGGACAGCCTGCAGCCGGACGGCAGCCTCACCATCAAGCGCATCCTGGACAAAGAGGACCAGGACCTGGGCCTGCAGATTACCGGACAGGTCCAGCTGCACGGCAAAGCCCGGCGCCTCACCCTCTTTGGCGGGGTGGCAGACAGCGGCCTGTACCTCAGCCTGCGCCTGCCCGCCACCCGGGGCAATGACACCCTCAGCCTGCAGCTGTCCATCCTGGATGCCCCCGGGCAGCTGAAGGGCGACTGGCGCTATGAAAGCGTCACCGGTAAGGCCCGCCACCGGATGAACGGCAGCCTCTCCCTCACCTCCGTTATCAAGGAGGGCGTGGAGCGGGTCACCGGGAAGATCACCGGCACCAGCCGGCGCACCGGGGAGAACGCCGCCAGTTTTGAATTCCTCATCAAGCCGGACCTGGAAATCCGGGAAGACAGCCTCACCGGCAGCCTGCTGCTGCAGGAGCTGGCCGGCAAAAAAACGATACGGGAACTGACGCTGCGCCTTTCCGGCCAGCCGGCCCCGGCCTTTGCGGCCCCTGCGCCCATGGCGGAGATCGACCTGAACACCGCCGAATCCACACAGCTGCCGGCCATCGCCGGCCGGGTGCAGCAGGCCTTCATCCCCGTTCTCACCGAGTTCCTCATGGGCCTGCCCCTTGCCACCCGCCAGCTGGTGCTCCACGACCTGGGGCGGGACCAGCGCACCCAGGGGGACAGCGTCCCCGCCGGCATCCTGCCGTTGCCCACCTTTGTTGTGACCGATGAATCCATTCCAACCACCAAGGAGGAAAACCCATGAAACGCTTGCTTGCCCTCTTGCTGACAGCCGTCCTGCTGCTTGGCACCCTGCCCGCTTTTGCCGCGGAATACACCCTGGATGAAAAGCTGTACAAGCAGGTCAAGGATGGCTCCGGCCTGAAAATCACCCTGAAAACCCAGAAAACCGGCGGCGCGTTCAGCGTGCTGGACGCCCCCACCAACGCCATGCTGGGCGCCCTCCTGCCGGGGGCCGAGCTGGCCGTCCGCTACCTGCGGGGCGTGGGCACCATGAAGGGCCAGGAGGAGACCGAGCTGATCCTCTCAAAGAACGGGCAGCCCCTCTTTGACCTGCGCCAGCTTGCAGACAGCCAGTTTGAGCAGCTCACCTCCTCCCTCTTCGGCGCCACCCGCTATGTGGACCGCAGGGACGGCGGCGCGCTGATGGCCCTCATCACCGGCCAGGACCCCACCTGGCCCCCGGTGGAGGGCGTCCTGCTGAAGCTCAACACCGCGGAATCCACCTGGCAGGGGGCCGTGGCCCGGAAGCTGGATGCCTACAGCGTCAAGCTCACCGTCTGGATGCAGGCCTTCACCAAGACCGAAACCATCTATGACGCCGCCCAGAACCCCCAGACCAGAATCACCGTCACCGTGCCTGCCGCCCAGCTCAAGGCCCAGGTGAAGCAGATGCTGCTGGACATGTACAGCGATGCCGAGCTGCTGGCTCTGCTCAACCAGGAGCTCAACGCCCGGGAGGCGGCCGCCTACCTGCAGCCCGCCATGATGAACAGCTTCTTCCAGACCCTGGACCTGCTGCCCCTAACCGGCGACCTGGTGTCCCAGCGCCTACTCAACGCCGCCGGCGAGGTGATTGAAAACAGGCTCACCCTGCCCCTGGGCGGCGCCCGGGGCCTGTCCCGGGCCCTGTACACCTACACCCTGAAGGAAACCGGCGCCCAGACAGAAATCGTGCTGGAATACACCAAGACCAACCCCCAGAACCAGAAGGGCGCCGTCACCGCCCTGGTCTTTGAAGGCGGGCAGACCGCCGGCAGCAATGAGTTCAGCTACCGGGGCACCCTCAGCATCCAGCCCGAGCCCGGCAGCGATGCCTTCACCGTGGACAGCGCTGAAGGGGATGTGCCCGCCCGGGTCTATGCCTTCAACCTCCTCTACGCGCCGGAGGATGAGGTGGTGGACCAGGCCGCATCCAGCTCCTCCCGGGATTTTGCCCTCACCCTGCGCATCGCGCCCCAGGGAGAGGCGCAGATGGCCGCCCAGAGCATCAAGGCCAATGTGAAGCTCACCAGCCGCCTCAACTCCCGCTCCGCCACCTATTTCACCGGGGTTATCTCCTGGCAGGATGAGGGCTCTGGCGCCCTGATCCAGGCGGACATCAGCGGCAACACCGCCCCGCCCTGGAGCATGGAGCCGGTGAACGCCGCCGGCGCCACCCGGGTGGACACCATGACCACAGCCCAGCTGAAACAGGCCGGGGAAAGTGTGCAAAACGCCTTCTTAACCGCCCTGTCTGCCCTGGTGATGCAGATGATGACCCCCACCACCACGCCCTGATATATTTCCGGAAAACCCCGGGGCTGTCGCAGCAGCGATGGCCCCTTTTCCTGTTTTTGTCCGGCGTGGTATACTAAAGCCCTGACACCAAAGGAGGTAACATGGCAAGTTTTGTGGACCAGGCGGCAATCCGCTTAAAGGCCGGGAACGGGGGCAATGGCTGTGTCTCCTTTCACCGGGAAAAATTTGTGTTAAACGGCGGCCCGGACGGCGGAGACGGCGGCAAGGGGGGCGACATCGTGCTCCTGGCTGACCACAACCTCCACACCCTGATGGACTTCCGCTACCAGCGCAGCTATGAAGCCGAGAACGGCGACATGGGCCAGTCCTCCCGGCGCACCGGCAAAAGCGGCCAGGACCTCGTCATCAAGGTGCCGGTGGGCACCGTGGTGCGGGACGCCCGCACCGACAACGTGGTCATGGACCTGCACGAGGCCGGCCAGCCCCGCATCCTATTAAAAGGCGGCCGGGGCGGCCACGGCAACGCCCGCTTCGCCACCGCCACCCGCCAAGCCCCCAATTTTGCCAAGCCCGGCATCAAGACCTTCTGGCACGAGTTCACCCTGGAGCTGCGCACCATCGCCGACGTGGGCCTGGTGGGCTTCCCCAATGCCGGCAAAAGCAGCCTCCTGGCCCGCATCACCGCCGCCCGGCCCAAGGTGGCCAACTACCCCTTCACCACCCTGCAGCCCAACCTGGGCATCGCCCAGCACAAGGGGCACAGCTTCGCCATCGCCGACATCCCCGGCCTCATCGAGCGCGCCTCGGAAGGCGCCGGATTGGGCTTTGCCTTCCTGCGGCATGTGGAGCGCACCCGACTGCTCCTCCACGTGGTGGACGCCTCCGGACAGGAGGCCCGGAACCCGGTGGACGACTTCAACACCGTCAACGAGGAGCTGCGCCGCTACGGCCAGTTAGACCAGCGGCCCCAGATCGTCATCGCCAACAAGATGGACCTGCCCGACAGCCAGGGGCACCTGGACGCCCTCCGGCAGGCCGCCGGGAACAGGCCCTTCTACCCCGTCTCCGCCGCCACCGGCCAGGGCCTCACCGAGCTGCTGGACGGCGTGGTGCAGCTGCTGGCCACCCTGCCCGCCAGCCAGCCCTTTGAGGAGGAAGCCTTCTTCGAGGAGGAGCGGGTCACCGGCTGGGAGGCCGTCCAGGAATCAGACGGCGTCTTCGCCGTCACCGGCGGGTCCATGGACAGCCTGCTGGATGCCGTCAATTTTGACAGCTTTGAAAGCATGAACTGGTTCCACCGCACCCTCCGGGCTTCCGGCGTCATCGACCGCCTTCGGGAGCTGGGCGCCCAGGAGGGCGACACCGTCCGGATTGGCGAGGACGGCGTGGAGTTTGACTACGTGGAGTAGGACGGGAGACGGGGAGGACCGGGGACGAGGGACGGGGGACGTCAGAAACCTTTTCTGAAGAAAAGGTTTCCGAACCTTCCAAAAGACTTTTGGAATCTGTATTGTAAATCAGCGGGAAGGATAAGAAACAGGGTTCCGGGTCTTCCAAGGCTGATGGAGCAAACGACAGTGAAACATCCCGCTACCTGTGCGGAATCCGCGCGAAGGACGGTGCATAATGACGCTGAACCAGGACAAACTGTGCCTGGTGGTGCCCTCCATGGCCTATGAGGGGCAACTGCTGGACTACAAGCGGGAAACCCTGGCCATTGAAGACGAGATGGCCGGAGACGCCGGCCTGGACACCACGGAAACCGTGGCAGAATGGCTGGAGCGCCTCAGCCGCTGCGCCCACCCGGACACCTGCCCGGCAGGCATGGTGCCTGCCAGCACCTACCTGTGTGTCCGAAGCCGGGACGACCGGCTGGTGGGCCTGGTGGACATCCGCCACCGCCTCAACGACAACCTCCTCAAGTCCGGCGGCCACATCGGCTACTCCATCCGCCCGGATGAACGGGGCAAAGGCTATGCCAAGCTGCAGCTGCTGCTGGCCTTGGACAAATGCCGCAGCCTGGGCATCTCCCCGGTGCTCATCACCTGCGCAGCGGACAACGAGGCCTCAAAGCGCACCATCGTGGCCTGCGGCGGCGTGCTGGATGACATGCGCATCAGCCACGAGGGCCGCCACACCCTACGCTACTGGATCAGCCTATGATGCAAACACAGGACACCCTGCGCCTGGTGGCGCCCTCCCTGGCCTATGAGGCCCAGATCCTGGCCTACCGGGAGGAATCCCTGGCCGCCGACCAGGGCAGGATGAACGGCGTGGGCAACCTTGACAACCTCAGCGTCCCGGAATGGCTGGACCTGCTGGAGCGCAAAAAGCATGATGACACAAGGCCCGAGGGCTTGGTGCCGGACAGCAGCTTCCTGTGCCTCCGCAAAGCCGATGACCGCCTGGTGGGGATGATCAACATCCGCCATGTCCTCAATGAGTACCTGCTCAACTACGGCGGCCACATCGGCTACTCCATCCGCCCTCAGGACCGGGGGCAGGGCTACGGCAAGGAGCAGTTGCGCCTGGGGCTTCAGGAATGCCGCAAACTGGGCATCAGCCCCCTTCTTCTCACCTGCGAGCCCTGGAACGCTGCCTCTCAGCGGGTCATCATGGCCCTGGGCGGCATCTATGAGGACAGCAGAACCACCCCCGAGGGCAAGACCCTGATGCGCTACTGGATTCACCTGAACGAATAACACAAGAAAGGTTCAACACACATGGAACTGACTGGAAAACAACGGGCCCACCTGCGCGCCCTGGCCAACGGCCTGGACACCATCCTCTACCTGGGCAAGGACGGCATCACCGACAGCGTCCTGCGGGAGGCCGATGAACTCCTCACCAAGCGGGAGCTCATCAAGTGCGCCGTGCAGCAAAACGCGCCTCTCTCCGCCAAGGAGGCTTCCATTGAGATTTGCCACCGCACCGGGGCCAGCCCCGTGCAGACCATCGGCCGGCGCTTCACCATCTTCCGCCGCAATGAGGAAGAGCCCGTCATCGACCTGCCCTGACCGCGGAAAGGACACACCATGGACAAAAGCGCCACCATGCCCCAAATTATCAGCACCTTAAGGGAGCTGGCCACCACCCCCTCCCCCACCGGGATGACTGAACGCATTGAAGCCCTGCTCATGGACAAGCTGGGAGCCCTGGGCCTTGCCCCCTGGCAAAGCGGGAAGGGCGCTGTCATGGCCCGGATCAACGAAGGCCAGGGGCCGGGCATCCTGCTCTCTGCCCATATTGACACCCTGGGGCTGATGGTGCGCGCCGTGAAAGCCAACGGCCGCCTGCGCATCACCCAATTGGGCGGCTTTCCCCTGCAGTATGTCGAGCAGGAGAACGTCCTGGTGCACCTGCGCAGCGGTGAAACCATCCCCGGCACCCTGCGGATGAACGAGCCCGCCGTCCACGCCAACAAGGAGTTGCGCACCGCCGAGCGCACCGACGAGACCATGGAGGTGGTGCTGGACCGGAAGGTATCCAGCAGGGAAGAAACCGCCGCCCTGGGCATCATGGCCGGGGACGTCATCAGCCTGGACCCCCGCTTTGTGGAAAGCGGCGAGGGCTTCATCAAAAGCCGCCACATGGACGACAAGGCCTCTGCCGCCATCCTCCTCACCCTGGCGGAAGCCTTCGTCAAGGGCCAGGCCGCCTGCCCCCGCCCCGTCACCATCCTCTTCACCAACTATGAGGAGGTGGGCCACGGCGCCAGCGCCGCCCACCCCGAAGGCATCACCGACATGATCGCCGTGGACATGGGGGTGGTGGGGGATGACCTGAGCACGGACGAGATCAAGGTCAGCATCTGCGCCAAGGACTCCACCGGCCCCTACAACCGGGCCCTCACCGGCGCCCTCATCGACACCGCCAAAAAACACGAACTGGCCCACGCCGTTGACATCTACCCCTTCTACGGCTCCGACACCAACGCCGCTCTCACCGCCGGCTACGACTACCGCCACGCCTTAATCGGCCCCGGCGTCTCCGCCAGCCACGGCTACGAGCGCGTTCATGAGGACGGCTTGTGGAATACCCTGATGTTATTGGTTCATTATTTGAGGGAATGTTAGGAAGAACGAGTCGGGGAAGGGCATTTTGAAAAATGCCCCTCCCCGGACCCCTCCCCTAAAACTGTTGGTAGTTATCCTGCTTCAGGGCAGGTTTTTATTTGGTTTGAGTAAAAAATGAACCCTTGCGAGTTCATCAAATCATCATGATAAAATTCTAAAGTCTTTTGGAAGGTTCGGAAACCTTTTCTTCAGAAAAGGTTTCTGACGTCCCCCGTCCTCGTCCCCCGTCCTCCCCGCCCCGTCCTACTTCGATATCTGATCCAAACTCATCCCGAAGCCGGGCACAAACTCCCGGAGGAAGTCCTGCACCTCGGGCAGGTCGATGGCGTGGAGGGTGGCCAGGATGCTTTCCTGGGCCTCGATGAACTCGTTGTTGCCGGCCTTGGTTTCCTCCAGGCATTTGATGTAGGCGCAGAGACGGTCGGCGGCCTTCACCAGGCGGTGCTCTGCCGTGTTGGTATCCGGCAGGAGGAGGGGGTCATAGGCGGCGCGCAGGTCCTGGGGCAGCATCTGCTTGAGGCGCTGGATGGCGATGCGCTCGATCTTGTGGTACTCGGCCTTGATCTGGGGGTTGTTGTGCTTGATGGGGGTGGGCAGGTCCCCGGTGATGACCTCGGAGACGTCGTGGAAGAGGGCCATGGCCATGACGTGCTCGGCGTTGTAGTCCCGGCCGTAGCGGGTGTTGCCGATGACGGCCAGGGCATGGGCGATCATGGCGGCCTGCATGGCGTGCTCCATGTCGTTTTCGGGGATGAGGTTGCGCATCAGGCCCCAGCGGCGGATGAGCTTCATGCGGGAGAGGTAGGCGAAGAAGTGGTGCATGGGGATCAGTCTCCTTGTTGTGATGGGATGGTGATGACCCGGGGGCTGCAGGCGATGCCCGGGAGGAAGGCCTCCATGAAATCGCTGGTGTTCATTTCCACCGAGGCGGTGTTGATGCCGGGGTGGAACCAGAGGCGCTGATGGGACAGCAGGGCATCGTCGATGACCAGGGTGACCTGCTTGTCGGTGTCAAAGAGCAGGCCCAGGGGGCTGACGGCGCCCTGGGTGAGGCCCAGCATCAGGGGCAATTGGTGAAGGGGTGCGAAGCTGAGCCGGGACACCCCCAGCAGCTTGCTGACCACCGCGGTGCGGAATTCCCGGAGGGGGGAGAGCAGCAGCAGGTAGTAGGCGGTCTGCTGGCGGTTGCAGAGGAAGACATTCTTGGGCATGGTGGCCAGGGCCGGGTCCAGTTCCGGGGTCTTCAGGCAGTCCTCAATGGTCCACTTGGCCTCGTGATGAAAAAGCCGGTAGGGGATGCCCATGCGGGCCAGGGCGGCCAGGATTTCTTTACTGTTGTCCATTGTGGTCCTTGGGTTTGGTCAGGTGCTGTTCAAAGCCCAGCTGCCCCGGGCGGTAGTAGACGGTGTCGGTGAAGCCCTCGGGCATGTAGTTTTGCGCCACCCAGTGGCCGGGGAAATCGTGGGGGTAGCGGTAGCCCTCGCCGTTGCCCAGGCGGCTGGCCCCCTGGTAGTGGGTGTCCCGCAGGTGCAGGGGCACCTCCCCCAGCTGCCCCCGCTGGGCATCCGCTGCGGCGGCGCCCATGGCGGCCACCACGGAATTGGACTTGGGGGCCATGCAGATGTAGATGATGGCCTGGGAAATGGGCAGACGGGCCTCGGGCAGGCCCACAAACTCCAGGGCAGAGGCGGCGGCCACCGCCTGAACCATGGCCTGGGGGTCCGCCATGCCCACGTCCTCACTGGCGTGGGCGATGAGGCGCCGCACGATGAGGCGGGGGTCGCAGCCGGCATAGAGGAGCCGGGCGGACCAGAGAAGGGCGGCGTCGGGGTCGGAGCCCCTGAGGCTTTTGCAAAAGGCGGAGAGCATGTCGTAGTACAGGGTCTCATCCACCCGCATCATGGGCTTCTGGATGCTGTCCTCGGCGATTTCCCGGGTGATGACGATGCCTTCGGGCCCCGTGGGGGTGGTGAGGGCGGCCAGCTCCAGGGCGTTTAAGGCGGTGCGCACGTCCCCGGCGGCCACCTGCACCCAGTGGTCCAGGGCTTCGTCTGACACCTGGACCTTCATGGCCCCCAGGCCCCGCTCGCTGTCGGCAAGGGCCAGGGTGAGGGCCTTTTTCACGTCCTCATCAGTGAGCCGGAAAAACTGGAAGACCCGGCAGCGGCTGACGATGGCAGGGGTCATGGCGATCATGGGGTTTTCGGTGGTGGAGCCGATGAAGCGGATGACCCCTTCCTCTATGGCGGGGAGGATGGAGTCGGACTGCGCCTTGCTCCAGCGGTGGCACTCGTCCAGGAGCAAATAGGTGTGCTGGCCGTACATCTGTCGCAGGTCCCGGGCTTTTTTGATGACTTCCCGCACCTCCGCCACCCCGGTGGTGACGGCGTTTAAGCGCTCAAAGGCGCCTTTGGTGGTCTGTGACACCACATAGGCCAGGGTGGTCTTGCCGCAGCCGGGGGGGCCGTAGAAGATGCTGCTGGTGAGCTGGTCGGCCTGGATGGCCCGGCGCAGCAGGCGCTCCTTGCCCACCAGGTGGTCCTGGCCCAGGAACTCGTCCAGGGTGCGGGGGCGCATGCGATCCGCCAGGGGGCGGGTGGCATCCTGGCTCACAAAATCAAACAGGCTCATCGCTGCTTCTGGTCTGCACCAGCAGGGTCTTGTTGTCGGCGGCCAGGCGCCATTCCCGGTCTTCCCCGGCCAGGGCGCACTCGATGTGCATCACGGCAATGCCGCTGTCGATGCTGTCCAGCTTGTTGCCGGTGAAGCTCAGGGTACTGCCGGTGAAGGACACCTTCCAGGGCTGGCGGTTCATGGCGGAGGGGGCGGAGCGCATGGCCTCCGCCGCCCGGTAGGCCCAGTAGGGCCAGAGGGTGGGGTCGTCCGGGCTGAAGGCGGTGAGGATGCGCCGCCTTGTGTGCCGGGCGCCTTCGGTGTCCGCCGGCACGCCAAAGGGCATCACCGCCATCACTTTTTCATCACCCCGAAGGGCTTTGTCGGCAATCAGGCGGCGGTAGTTGCCGGTGATCCAGCAGCCCTGGAGGCCCTGGTTCACCAGCTCCAGCTGGAAGGCCTCGCCGGAGACGCCGGCCTTGAAGGCGGCGTGTTCCACATCCTTCTGGGCCAGGATGACAGCATACTGGTGGTGGCCCCGGAAGCGCGGGAAGAGGGGCAGGCTCACCACCACATCATCCGCCCCTTCTGACACGATGGCAATGCGGATGCCCTTCTGGCACACCCGGGCGGCGGCATATTCCATGGCCGCCAGCTGGGAGATGTCCGCAGGCTCGGCAAACACCCGGCAGCTGAAGCGCCGGGGCATGACGGCCAGCCACCGGGCCAGCTGCGCGTCCTTGTACATCCCCAAAAAGGGCAGAGACATCAGGCACCTCCCTCTGTAATGCTCATAAAGTGTATCACAGGCCGGGGGTGGATACAATGAAGGGTCTGTGTAGGGAAGCTGCGTGCAAGATATTGCACTGGTTTTGTTTGCTTGTTTTGAAACTCGTTTTCCGATTAAATCACAGCCCTGTATTTCCGCCTGCCAATTCTCCGCACACAGAATGCAGCGGATATTCATTATTTACAAACGGCATATCCCGTGCACCCTTTCAATTTTCCGGTGCTCAACACGCGAAAACTGCTGTGACGGTCGTCAGGTTCCCGTACTTGCCTTCATGTTGATTCCTGATTTGACCCAGTGGATTCAGGTTGACATTCTGCCGGTTCATTGGTAAGGTAGGAAGGGACATTTGTTGGATTGTGCGCATGTATCAAGCGCAGCGCATGCAAATTCATACAGAGCATCACACAGGATGTCTGTGTTTGTTGCATCATCATTGGGAAGGAGCCAGTTCGTTGAGGGTTGTCGTAAAGAAACAAGTGAATCCGTTGCTCAACTCCGGTTTGCCAGTGGCATCAGACCAGTATCCGGTATTGACCAAAGCCTATTATGAAAACCGCTTCCAGCGTGCGCGGGATGCCATGGGCGACCTGGATTGTCTGGTCATCTACGCAGACCGCGAGCATTTTTCAAACGTGGAGTATTTCACGGGTTTTGACCCCCGGTTTGAGGAAGCCTTGCTGATTGTGCCCAAACAGGGGGAAGCGAGCCTCTTGGTCGGCAAGGAGGGCTGGGATTACGCAAAAGCCATCAAGCCCCAGGTCCGGGTGGTGATGTATGCGCCCTTCAGCCTGCCCGAGCAGCCCCGGGGCAGCGTCAGGCGCCTGGCAGACCATCTGAAGGAGGCCGGCGTCCGGGCTGATTCCCGCATCGGGCTGGTGGGCTGGAAGTATTTCACGCCGGAGGACGGGCTGAACCCGGGGGACACCTTTGACGTGCCCCACTTCATCGTCCGGGAGCTTCAGCAGGCAGCCCCGGCGGGCCATATCCGGAATGCGACGGCCCTGATGGTCAGCAACGACGGCGGCCTGCGCATCACCCTGGAAGACCAGGACCTGCTCTTCAGCGAGCTGGCGGGCACTCTGGTGTCCCGCAATGTCCACCGGGTGCTGGACAGCCTCCGGGAAGGCGTCACAGAACTGGATGCATCCCAGGCTTTCCAGATCAATGGGCTGCCGCTGTCCATCCACTGCAACCTGAACTTCGGACAGCAGCTGGACTATGCCATCGCCAGCCCAACCCCCCACAAACGCTTGGAACAGGGCGAGGTGGTGGCGGTCGGCATGGCCTACAGGTACGCGCTGTGCCACAAGGTTGGCTATTTTATCAAGGACGAAAACGAAGCGCCCCCGGGCCTGGACAGCTTTTACAGCGCCTATTTCAGGGCCATCGCCGCCTGGTATGAAGCAGTCCGCATCGGTGCCACCGGGGGCAGCGTGTATGAGGCGGTCAGGCAGGTGACGGGGGAACTCACCGAATTTGGCATCAACCTGAACCCCGGGCACCTGATTCATTCGGATGAGTGGTCCAACACACCGTTTTATGAAGGCAACCGGGATGTGCTGCGCTCCGGCATGATGATCCAGTGCGACTTCAGCGCCAACCACCCGCAATCCGGCTTCTCCGCCCACGCGGAGGACGGCATCCTGCTGGCGGACGCCGAAACCCGCGCCAGGCTGGCCGCAGCCTCCCCCATTGCCTGGCAGCGCATCCAGGCGCGCCGCGCTTTCATGACGGAGGTACTGAACATCCGCCTCAACGAAGAAATCCTGCCGACATCTGATATGCCGGGCATGGTGTTCCCCTATCTTGGCAACCTGAACACCGTGCTGGCCTTTGAAAACTGAGCTTTGAACCCGCCGACCTGAAAACGGAGGTGATTGCAGCAAACAAGCCAGCCTGCTTCCCGGCAGGCGGCTGACAAACCCCATACCCGAAATCAAATCATTATATGTCCATATGAAAGGAGCAACATGAAAAAATTACTGTCATTCCTGCTGGTCACAGCGCTGGTGTTCAGCTTTGCTGCACCGCTGTTTGCACAGGCACAGCAAATCACCATTGGGGTTTCCATCTGGAGTTCCACAGACACCCTGGGCAGCGAAGTGAAGCGGCTGCTGGACGCTGCCGCAGATGCCCTGGACGTGAAGCTGATCTATGTGGACCAGGCACATATCTCTGAGCAGGTCACCGCCTCAGCAGAAACCCTGGCCATCGCCGGCTGCGACGGCATCATCATCTGCAACTCCTCATCTGCGGAGATGACGTCGGTCATCAACACCTGCACCGAGAACGAGATGTATGTGGCGCAGTTCTTCAGGGCCATCAACCCGGAGGACAACCCCGCGGAATATGCCCTGGCCCAGTCCTCCAAGTATTATGTGGGCACGGTGCATGAGTCCGAGCCGGACAACGGCTTCCAGCTGGCCCAGATCCTCTGTGAAAAAGGCGCCCGGCAGATTGGCCTGATGGGTTGGGAGCCCGGCGACGCCACCTTCCTGGGGCGCTGGGAAGGCTATAAGGCCGGCGTCGCTGCCTGGAACGAAGCCAACCCTGATGACCAGGCCGTTTTGCTGGAGCCGCAGTACGGCAGGACCACCTCTGACACCGGCCGGGCAACGGCGGAAGCCATCATCGCAGCCAACCCGGGCATTGACGCCCTGATTGTTGCGGGCGGCGGCGGCGATCCCCTGGTGGGCGCCATTGCGGCCATCGAAGGCCTCGGCCTGACTGGAAAAATCCAGGTTGCCTCCACAGACTTTTTGCCGGACCTGGGCGAAAAACTCAAGACCGGCGCCATGAGCGTTGAATCCGGCGGGCATTATGCCGACCCCTTCTTCGCCTTCATGATGGTGTACAACACCATCCGCGGCAAGTATGAAACCTCCAACGAGGGCTTCCTGGAAATGATCTTCCCCTACATGTTTGTTTCCTCCCCCGAGGAGTATGAGGCCTATGCCACCTACTTCACCGGTACGGAACTGCCCTACTATCCCGACGAGATCAGGGCGATGGCAGAGTACAGCTTTGAAGAGCTCAACGAGGCCTGCATCAAACTGTCTGTTGCGGAAGTGGTGGAGCGGCACGCAAAATAAGCAGCCCACCACAAACGCGCCTGTAAAGCGGCGCATGTGAAACCCCAGGGCGGAGCCCCGGCAGTCTGCCGGGGCGCCCGCCGGGGCTGTTCCCTGGAACTTCATGCCGAACGAATGCACAAACGCACCCATGGGCCGGGCGGTTGATGTCCCGCCAGGCCGGCTCAGGGCAGCGTGCAAGGTGGCGTTTGGTATCACACTGCTGATTCAGTCGGCTGGTTATTGAAAGAAACGGCATATGAACAATCAAAAGCAAACCCGGGGATTGGCCGGGATTTTCGGCAGATACTACGGTCTGGTGATCTTGCTCCTGCTTGCCGGAGCATTTTATGCGTTTTTCAAGGTGCTGTCACCGGACAACTTCGGCAGCCTGGACAACCTGTATTTTTACTTCCAGTCGTCCATCATCTATTCCGTGGGCGCCTGCGGCTTTTATTTCATCGTGGTGATGGGGCTGTTTGATTTTTCCATCGGGGCCAACGTCATCCTGTCTGCGATTGTGGGGGTGGTGCTGTCCCGGGAGTATGGCTACCTGGGCTTTCTGGCAGGCTGCATCCTCTGCGGCGCCCTGCTGGGCTTTATCAACGGCTTTCTATACATCAAGCTGAGAATCCCCTCGATGATTGTTTCCGTGGGGCTGATGCTGATCTATGAATCCCTGGCCTATTATGCCGCCGGCGGCACCAAGCAGATTCTGGACCCTGCCCTCAGGGTCTTCGGCAGCGCCCCCGGCAACATCCTGCTGGCCCTGTCCGCCTTCCTGCTGATGCATTTTCTGATCACCTACACCCGGATTGGCACCTACATCAACGCCATCGGCAGCAACGAGTATGTGGCCAAGAACATGGGCATCAACGTGGACACCCAGAAGCTGCTGGGCTTTGTGCTGTGCCACCTGTTTGTGGGCATCATGGCAGTGCTCTCCGTCAGCTACGGCACCTCCATGACCGCGGCCACCGGCATGGGCTCCATGGTGCGCAATTTCACCCCCCTGATGGGCACCTTCTTCGGCCTGACCTTCAGGCGCTATGGCATCGCCGTTCCGGCCATTGTCATCGGAGAATTCATCATCGCCATCATTTTCAACGGCTTTGTTGCCCTGGGGGCGCCCACCACCATCCAGAACATCGTGACCGGCGCGGCACTCCTGTCCATTGTGGCCTTGACGGCGCGACCCATGAAGGGAGCGGTGGTAAAATGACGACAGCAAACACTGCCCTCAAGCCGGTTTTGCAGGCTGTTGGGGTGGACAAATCCTTTGGCATCACCCATGCCGTCAACCGGGTGAGCCTGGACCTGTACCGGGGCGAAATCCGCGGCCTCATCGGGGAAAACGGGTCCGGCAAATCCACTTTCTGCTCCCTGCTGACGGGCATCCATAAGCTGGACGGCGGACATTTCCTGATTGACGGCGACATGCTTGCTGTCCGCAACCAGATTGAGGCCAACAACCGGGGCGTGTCCATCATTGTCCAGGAGACCGGCACCCTGCCCGGCCTGACGGTGGCCGAGAACATCTTCCTGGGCAACGAAAAACAGTTCACCCGCTTCGGCGTCAAAAATACCCGGGCCATGAACCGCCGCGCGCAAAAGCTGTTGGACGACTACGGCTTTTCCCACATCAGGGCGGCCCAGGCCATCGAAAGTTACAATTTTGAAAACCGCAAGCTGGTGGAGATTGTGAAAGCCACCTACTTCAAGCCCCTGGTGCTCATTGTGGATGAGACCACCACGGCGCTGAGCCAGTCCGGCAGGGATGAGCTGTACAAAATCATGCAGGAAACCCGGGCGGACAACAGGACTGTCATCTTCATCTCCCACGACCTGCCCGAGGTGCTCTCCCATACGGACAACATCTCCGTGCTGCGGGACGGCGAGCTGATTGACACCGTAAAAAGCGCAGGCACCACCGAGGATGACCTTAAGCGCCTGATGGTGGGCCGCGTGCTGGATGACCGCTACTACCGCAAGGATTATGGCGAAAGACAGGCCGGCAGCCTGGCGCTTTCCGTCCGCGGCCTCTGCGTGCCGGGCCAGTTTGACGACCTGGACCTGGACCTGTACAAGGGCGAAATCCTGGGCATCGGCGGGCTGAGCGAATGCGGCATGCATGAGGTGGGCAAGGCCATCTTCGGCGCTTCCTATCACAGGACAGGCAGTGTGACGCTGGCGGACGGCAGCAGCATCAACACCGTCACAGAAGCCATCCGGAAAGGCATTGCCTATGCCTCCAAGGACAGGGAGATGGAGTCCCTGGTGGTCAACACCACCATCAAGGACAACATCATCCTGCCCACCCTGTCCCAGACCGCTGCTGTAAAACCCCTGAACCACAAGGCCCTGAAGCGCTTCGCCGTGAAGTATGCCAATCAGCTCAGCGTGAAAATGACCGGGGTGGAACAATATGTCAACCAGCTGTCCGGCGGCAACAAGCAAAAGGTGGTGCTGGCCAGATGGCTGGGCAAGGACTCTGACATCTACATCCTGGACAGCCCCACACGGGGGATTGATGTCAAGGTGAAGGCGGATATTTACGCCCTGATGAGCGATTTGCGGTCCCAGGGCAAATCCATCCTGATGATTTCCGAGGAAATGCAGGAATTGATGGGCATGTGCGACAGAATCCTGATCATGAAGGAAGGCCGCATCAATGCGGAGTTCGCACGCAGCCGGGATTTGCGCGAAGAAGATATCATTCAGAAGATGTTATAAGGAGAATGGCCGGATGACAGCACAAGACAGCACGGTACAGATGAAGCAAAGCCAGTGGGGCCAGCGATTGAAAGCTGTGTATCCCCTGCTGGGGCTCATTTTTATCGTTTCGGCCTTCGCCGTATTGACCAAAGGCCAGATTCTGACCCCCAGGAGCATCCGGCTGATCCTCAGCCAGGTGTACCCGCTGCTGATTGCCAGCGCCGGGGTGTTCCTGGTGATGACCATCGGCAGCCTGGACTTCTCCCAGGGCTCCCTGTTGGGGCTGGCCTCCATCGTGGTCAGCGCCCTGTCCTTTTACAGCGTGCCCCTGGCCATCCTGGGCGGCATCCTGACCGGGCTGGCCGTGGGGCTCCTCAACGGGTTTTTCCACGTCCGTTTCCGGATTCCCTCCTTCATTGTCACCATCTGCACCATGTACCTCTTCCGGGGCTTTTGCGCCTACCTCACCACCAATGCCCCGGTGTCCGCCATCCCCACCATCACCGCCTTCAACCAGGACTGGATCAAGCTGTGCTTTGCCGGCGGGGTGCTGGCAGTGGTCTTCCTGGTCTTCCATTTTTCCAAGCTGGGGGTCTTTCTCAAATCCCTGGGTGCCGGCGAGACGGCCACCCGCTTTTCAGGCGTGCGGACGGACTGGGTGAAAATCCTCGTGTTTGCTGCGGCAGGCGCCATCACCGGCATCGCCGCCTTCATCAACGTCATCAAGGTGGGCTCCATCACCTCCACCGCCGGCAACCAGTTTGAAACCCAGATTTTAATTGCCCTGGTGCTGGGCGGCATGCCCATCTCAGGCGGCGCGAAATCCCGGTTTTTTGCGGTGCCCATCGGCACCCTCATCTCCCTGATCCTCAACAACGGGCTGGTGATGATCGGCCTGGACACCGCCATGCAGCAGCTGGTAAAAGGGCTGATCTTCCTGGCCGTTGTGGCGCTGACCATCGACCGGAAGGCCCTGCAGACCATCAAATAACACGGATGTACAAAAACAGCCGCGGCGCAACACGTGATGCCCGCGGCTGTTTCCATTATCAGGAAGAAACCCTCAGCCGATCCGCTCCTTGCCCCCCATGTAGGGCTGCAGGGCTTTGGGGATGGCCACAGTGCCGTCTGCCTGCAGGTTGTTTTCCAGGAAGGTGATGAGCATCCGGGGCGGGGCCACCACGGTGTTGTTGAGGGTGTGGGGGTGGAAGCGGC
>DAITOE010000011.1:0-17830 GCA_036834245.1 Clostridia bacterium
AAGGGCATGCCAAAGCCGGTGTGGCCGGTGGTGAAGGACTTGCGGTTGAACTGGCGGTCAGAGGCCATGTGCAGACCCTTTAAGTCCACGCTGGCGGCCACAACAGGGGCCTTGCAGCCGGCCTTGATGAGGCCCCGGGCGGTGCCGGTGAGGTTGCCGCCCCCGGCGTTGGTGGCCACCACCAGGTCCGGGTCTTTCCCAAACTGGCTGCGGCACTGCTGGGCGATTTCATAGCCCAGGGATTCCACCCCCTGGATGCCAAAGGGGGTGTAGAGGGAGGCGTTGAAGTAGCCGGTCTGCTCCAGGAGGCGCAGGAAGACGTAGAACAATTCCGGCCCCACAGAGAGCTGGATGACCTCCGCCCCCAGGGCCTCGCATTTGCGGGCCTTTTCCACGATTTCGGGCTGGCCCTGACCGCGGCTGTCGAAGCACTCCTGCACCACGATGCACTTGAGGCCGGCCTTGGCGCAGCAGGAGGCCACGGCGGCGCCGTAGTTGCCGCTGGTGGCGGTGACCACGCCCTTGTAGCCCATTTGCTTGGCCATGTGGACGGACAGGGCGGCCCGGCGGGCCTTGAAGGAGCCGGAGGGGTTGCAGGCCTCGTCTTTGATGAGGATGCGGGCACCGTAGCCGGGCTTGGCGTATTGCCGGGCCAGGGCGGTGATGTTCTTCAGCTCAATCAGGGGGGTGTTGCCCACAGAGAAGGAAGCCATGACTTCCATGACCTGGTCCATGGTCAGGCCGGTGGCGGCCATCAGGGCTTCGTAATCAAAGGCGATGCCGCCGGACTCAAACTGGCTGTAGTCCAGCCCTACGGCTGCCTTCATGATCTGGTTTCTGCGGCCCATCACCGCAGTATAGCTCATATCAGTCATCTTGACCCTCCCCCCACATGGCCTGGCGGATGCCCTCCTGGACGGCCAGCAATTCCGGGATGAAGGCGCCGAAGCTGTGGCTGTAGGCCGGAGCTTCCTCTTGCAGGATGCCCTCCACCACCCGGCCGGTGCGGGTGCGGGCTTGGGCGGTCTGGCCGATGTCGGCGTCCGCCAGCAGGTGGCCTTTCACCCACTGGATGAGGGGCACCTGGGCGGTGTCCTCGGGCACCTGGGGGGCGCGCTCCCCGGGCTGCAGGATGGTGTTGGTGATGAGGACCCAGTCTCCTTTCTTAGGCATGGCGGCCCTCCGGAAAGGCGATCTCCCGGTAGTCCCCCATGACGCAGCGGGGCACGGGCAGATCCAGCATGGTGAGGAGGCCGGGCCGTGCCGCCACCACAAAGGGCAGGCAGTTGCAGGCCATGGCGATGGTGCCCAGGCCGCCGTTGACCTCGGGTTTCACGGCCATGTCAATGGGCGGGGTGCCCTTGAGGGTGATGTAGTCCCCGGTGTCCACCCCCACCTGCTCGGGCTCAATCTGCTGGGGATGGATGAGGCTGATGACCTCTTTCTCCCCCTGCAGGGCCTGGGCGGTCATGTTGACGCCGGCGATGTGGCCTTTGGCGGCAAAGCCGTGGGGGCTTTTGCGGTCCACCTCGGTGATGATGGGCAGCATCTGCTGCTGGAGGCTGTCATAGGGGATGCTCAAGGCCTTGGCAATCATGGCGGCGGACTCGTGGAAGCCCACGTGGCCGGCCAGGCTGCCGTCCTGAACGCCCCGGTCAAAATCCTCCACGGTGATGCCGATGCCCTGCTCCTGCATGACGGTGGCACCAAAGGGGCTTAAGCTGTTCACCCGCTCGCAGCGGACGTGGGTGACCTCGGTCATGGCGCCGGAGAGGCAGACGGCCAGCAGGTCCATCATCAGGCCGGGGTTGATGCCGGTGCCCAGGATGGACACGCCGTGCTCCTTTGCCAGGGCGTCCATCTTTGCTGCCAGTTCCGGCTCCTGGGCGGCGGGGTAGCTCATTTCCTCGGCGATGGTTAAGACATTGACCCCTTCCTTCACCACGGCTTCAATCTTGGGGAAGACGTCCTTCACGAAGGAATCGGTGGCGATGACGCAGCAGTCAACGGGCTTGTCCGCCAGGGCCTGGTGGATGTCATTCACCACCTGCACCTGGGGGCGGTCCCCCTGGGGGATATTCAGAATCTCATAGATGCTTTTACCCACATAGCCCTCATAGCGGTCGCAGACGCTGACCACCTCCACACCCTTGCGGGAAAGCAGGGTCTGGCCGATGCCCTTGCCCATGGCGCCAAAGCCCCACAGGGCCACACGTACGTTTCTCATGCTGTCCTCCTTCTTATTGCCGGCCGATGGTGGCAACCATGACGGCCTTGATGGTGTGTAGGCGGTTTTCCGCCTGGTCGAATACCTTGGACTGGGGGGAGCGGAAGACCTCGTCGGAAACCTCCATCTCCGACAGGCCATACTCCTTTTTCACCATGCGCCCGGTCTCGGTTTCCAAGTCGTGGAAGGCGGGGAGGCAGTGGAGGAAGATGGCCTGGGGGTTGCCCGTCTTCGCCATGGCGGCGGCATTGACCTGGTAGTCCTTGAGCAGCTGGATGCGCTCTGCAAACTTGTCCTCCTCCCCCATGGACACCCAGACGTCGGTGTAGACGGCGTCGGCGCCCTCCAGGGCCTCCAGGGTGTTGGACAGCTGAATCTGGGCGCCGGTTTCCTTGGCCAGTTCCCGCATCTCCTGCACCAGGGCGGGGTCGGGGGCCAGCTCCTTGGGGGAGATGGCGGCGAACTTCATGCCCAGTTTGGCGCTGACGATCATGAGGGAATTGGCCACGTTGTTCCGGGCGTCCCCCATGTACACCAGCTTGCACTCGTTCAGGGGCTTTTTGGTGTTTTCCATCAGGGTCATCACGTCCGCCAGGGCCTGGGTGGGGTGGTAAAGGTCCGTCAGGCCGTTCCACACCGGCACGCCGGAGAAGCGGGCCAGGTCCACCACGGTCTGCTGGGCGAAGCCCCGGAACTCGATGCCGTCATAGAAGCGGCCCAGCACCTTGGCGGTGTCCTCCAGGGACTCCTTCTTGCCCATCTGGGAGTTGGACAGGAAGGTGGCGTTGCCCCCCTCGTCCCAGCAGGCCGTTTCAAAGGCGCAGCGGGTGCGGGTGGAGGTCTTGTCAAACAGCAGCACGATGTTGCGGCCGGCCAGCAGGTCCCCCCGGATGCCGGCGCGCTTTTTACGCTTCAGGTCAAAGGCGAGGTCCAGCATGTAGCGGATCTCCTGGGGGCTGAAGTCAAGGAGTGTGAGGAAGCTGCGGCCTTTGAGGTTGACGGGCATGGGGTGGGTCCTCCTTTATGGTGTTATTTTATTGTTTCATACTAAACACACGAGTTAATGCACTCATGGACCGAGGATTTTTGATGGCTCTGCTAAGTCGAAGGAACGAGGCGTAGCCTCGTCGGGACTCCCTGCGTTCCCTTTCCACCTCGCAAGCTCGGCGGAGGCGTCCACTTCGGGGTCCCTCCTCTCGCTTGAAAGCCTGCTTTCAAGCGCAAGGAAGGATTCCGGAACATAGTGAGCTGGCAGGCTTGTCCTGGCAGCGAACGAAGTGGAGTGAATCCTGACGCAGACCGGTTCATGGAAGCATTAAAGAGTGCGTTTAGTATCGTAGCAAAAGCAGCTCACCAGGTGATCGTTCACCAGGCCGGCTGCCTGCAGGTACGCATAGGTGACGGTGGGGCCCATGAAGCCAAAGCCACGGCGCTTCATGTCGCGGCTGATGGCTTCCGATAGGGCGGTTTTGGACGGCACCTGGCCCACGTCGGTCCAGGCGTTGCGGACCGGCTGGCCTGCCACAAAGCCCCAGAGGTAATCGGAAAAACTGCCAAACTCCCCGGCCACCCGCAAAAAGGCCTGGGCGTTCTGGCGCAGGGCCTGGATTTTGAGGCGGTTCCGGATGACCCGGGGGTCTTCCATCAACTGTGCCAGCCGTTCATCGGAATAGCCGGCGATGAGGACCGGGTCAAAGCCGTCAAAGGCCTGGCGCATGCCTTCCCGCCGGGAGAGCACCAGGTGCCAGCTGAGGCCGGATTGCATGTATTCCAGGATCATCAGCTCAAACAGCGCCTGGTCCTCCCGGAGGGGCCGGCCCCATTCCCGGTCGTGATAGGCCATCTCCAGGGGGCTGTTGTCCGCCCAGGGGCAGCGGCGGACCGGGCCCGCCCCGGTCATTGCTGTTCCCGGCGCAGGGGCATGGACATGCAGCGGGGGCCGCCGCGGCCGCGGCCCAGTTCGCTGCCGGGGATCTCGATGGTCCTGATGCCGTGGTCGGCGAGGATCTTGTTGGTGATGGTGTTGCGGTCGTAGACGATGACGGTGCCGGGGCGGACACACAGGGTGTTGCTGCCGTCGTTCCACTGCTCCCGCTCGGCGGCGATCATGTCCGAGCCGCCGCATTTAATGAGGGTGACCTCCTCCAGGTGGAGGGCCTCCTTCAGGATGTCTTCCAGGCTGCCGGCGAGCTCCCGGGCGAAGAGCTGCTGCCCCCCCATCCACACCTTGAAGCACTTCAGAGTGGGCAGGATGCCCGGATGGATGGTGTAAACCCCGGTGTCCACCTGGGTGAACACGGTGTCCAGGTGCATGAAGGCCCGGACGTTGGGGATGTAGAACACCAGGATGCTGGTGATGCCGCTGTCGGGGTCCTGGGTCAGGTTGCGGCACAATTGCTCGATGGCTTCGGGCTTGGTCCGCTGGGACAGGCCCACCCCCAACACGCCGTTGCCCAGGTTTAAGATGTCGCCCCCTTCCAGGGAGAAGGGCAGGCTGGGCTGGTACCAGGCCTTGATGGTGCCGGCGTAGTCCGGGTGGTGCTCCATGATGTAGCGGCCGTAGAGGGTTTCCCGCTTGCGGGTCTGGGAGAACATGCTGGAATAGGCCACGCCCCGGCCGATGGTGGCGAAGGGGTCCCGGGTGAAATACAGGTTGGGGATGGGGTCCAGCAGATAGCTCATGTCCCGCCTAACCAGGCGGGTTAAGGGATAGCGGGTGTAGAGGCCCGCGTCCTCATAGGTGACGCCGGCCATGGTGGTCTCCACCATCCGGGCGGTGTCCTTCATATCCAGCAGCAGCCGGGTGAGGGCCTCCCGCTCGTGGACGGCCACAGCGCCGGAGGCGGTGATAAACTCCCCGACGAATGCTTCCTTGACCTGCTGATCCGTGAGGCTTTCTGCCACCAGGTCCTTCAGATAGCGCACCTGCACCCCCTCTTCCCGGAGGGCCTGGGTGAAGCGGTCGTGCTCCTCCTGGGCGCCCTTTAAGTAGGGGATGTCGTCAAAGAGCATGCGGCTCAAATGGGGCGGCGTCAGCTGTTCCAGCTCGGGGCCGGGGCGGTGCACCAGCACTTCCTGGAGCGCGCCGACTTCACTGAATACACAGATAGGCATCGATCTTCCCTCTCTTGTCTTTTGATTGCTTTTTTTATTCTAACATGATTATGCAGGACTGTATAGTGGGAAAACGCAGGGCGCAAAACCCTGATATTCCTTGACAGTGTATGGATTTCCTTGGCATACTCAAAGGGTACAAATCAACCGGGAGGGCAGGAACATGAAAGAAGTTTGGGGCAGCCTGTTGGAATTCTTCGCCAAGGCATCCGCCGATCTGGTGCTGAAAATTGTCGTGGCGGCGCTGATGATCATCGTGGGGATGAAAATCATCAAGTTTGCCGGCAACCTGTTGAGCAAATCCCTGAAAAAGAGCAAGCTGGACGAGGGCCTGCAGGGCTTTTTGGAGAACACCGCCATCATCCTGCTGCGTTTCATGCTGGTGATCTCCGTGCTGATCTACCTGGGGGTGCCGGCCGCCAGCTTCATCGCCATCCTGACCTCCGCCGGCCTGGCCATCGGCCTGGCCCTTCAGGGCAGCCTGAGCAATTTTGCAGGCGGGCTGATGATCCTGTTCTTCAAGCCCTTCCGGGTGGGGGATTTCATCCAGACGGACAGCATGAGCGGCAGCGTGCAGAGCATTTCCATCATGTACACCACCCTCAAAACTTTGGACGGCAAGAAGGTGGTGGTGCCCAACGCCAAACTGAGCAACGACATCGTCACGGACTTCTCCTGGTATGACAGCCGACGCATCGACCTGTCCATCACCACGGACTTCAGCGAGGACGTGGAAAGCGTCCGCAACCTGCTGCTGAACCTGGCCGCCGCCAACGACACCGTGCTGAAGGACCCGGCCCCCGGGGCCACCCTGGACAAAATCCAGGACGGCACCCTGGTGTTCACCTTGCGCTGCTGGGCCCCCACCAAGGAGTGGTGGGCCACCAACATCGCCCTCACCGCTGCCGCCAAGGAAGCCCTGGCCGCCCAGAACGTCACCCTCCGCGGCCCGGTGCGGGAGGTGCGTCAACTCTGATCTTGCCTGGTCACGCCGGCCCTGGAAATCCTTCAGGGCCGGTTTTTTATTGGACATCATGCATAAAACCTGTGCATAAAAATATTGATATACAAAAGCCGCTGAAAGTGATATGATTTTGTCCAGTCCAATCAAAAACCTGCAACAAGGAGGCTGCTATGACAACACGCCGCATCCTGGCCCTGCTGACGGCCCTGGCCCTGCTGCTGCCCGGGCTGACCGCACTGGCAGAAGCACCCACGGCAGCGGAGATCGACCTGCTGCTGAAGGCCGACACCGACACCGCCCTGATCCAAAGCCCCCTGCTGGCCCCCATCCAGGAGGCCCGCAAAAGCGTGGTGAGCGTGAATGTGTACAGCGGCTCGCCCCGGGGCCGGGTCTACACCTATGACGACGACCCGGCCATCACCGGCGGCGGCTCCGGCACCGTGGTGAGCCCTTGGGGCCATATCCTTACCAATGCCCATGTGGTACAGGGGGAGCAGCATTTCGCAGTGGAAAGCGAGGACATCCTGCTGGAAGCCTACCTGGTCCACCAGAACCTGGACCTGGACCTGGCCATCCTGTTTGTGCCGGGGCTGAAGCTGCCCCAGGTCACCTTCGGGGACTCGGACAAGCTGCAGGTGGGCGAGTGGGCCATTGTCATCGGCACCCCGGTGGACATGAACTTTGAGCGTACCGTCAACATCGGCGTGGTGAGCGGCCTGAACCGCATCGCTCAGGGCCTGCCCCAGGAGGATCCTTACGGCCTGGACATGACAAAGGAGCAGGTGATGATCCAGACCAGCGCCGCCATCAACCCCGGCATGTCCGGCGGCGGCCTGTTCAACAGCCTGGGGCAGCTGGTGGGGGTGCCCACCATGAAGGTCTTTGAGATGGGCGGCAGCACGGAGCCCGGCGCCCCGCCCCCGGACGACACCCCGGTTGACAACCTGGGCCTGTGCATCCCCATCAAGCTGGCCCTGCCCCTGATCCGGGAGGTGCTGGCGCAGTTTGACGGCAAACAGCAGCCGCCGCAGGAAACCGGGGAGGAAGAGGTGACCGGCCCCCGCTTTGGCGGCATGCTGTACGCGCTGGATGACAGCTTCCCGCCCCGGAAAAGCAAATCGGTGCCCCGGGGGCTGCTGGTGGAGGCGGTGGAGGAGGACAGCCCGGCCGCCCGTGCCGGCATCCGGGCAGGGGACATCCTGGTGGACATCAACGGCTCTGTCGTAGCGGACTTCAATGACCTGGACCGCATCATGCCCGGGCTGAAGGCCGGGGACAGCGCCCGCATCAAGGTGTGCCGCGTCCGGGGGCTGATGGACATCTTCAACGTGACCAGCCAGGACATGTACCTGCCCCGGGGCAGGTATATCGACCTGGACATCACATTTGAATAAGGAGAACACCATGGACGACAACAGCAAGATTCAGGAGATCGCCAAACGGGGCGAGGCCATGCAGACCCTGTATGAGGACGTGGTGCGCAACAACGCGCAGCTGAAGGCCTTGATGAAACAACTCAAAACCATGAACGACCAGCTCAACGAGCTGACCGCCTACTACCAGGGGGAATGGATCCGTGACCGGGAGCTGCTCAAAAATCACCCGGTGCGGGACTACCTGATTTTCGCCGAGGACCCCATTTACGACGAAATCCAGGACTGGGACCGGCAGCTGGACAAGCTGGCCCGCCAGGCCGGCAGGCTGCTGGAGGAGTTCCGGAAGGATCACTGAGCCAGACCCCGTCAAGCCTTTCATGGAACAACCCTGCCACCCGGCGACGCACAATGGAGCGCCCTCTTGCGGGGGCGCTCCCAGCCTGTTGTGCCGGGCTATAGCCTGGCCGGCAGGGTTTGTTTATGGATTGAAGACGCCGCCGCCGGGCATTTGAATATTCGGCGTAACGATTGGCAGATCAATGATGACCGTTTCGGGGGTGGGGGTTACGATTGAGCTGGGATCGATTGAGACACCGCCTCCCGGTTTATTTACATTGGCGTTCACATCGGAAGGTTTCCTGACGACTTCAGGATTCAGGTCTACAATCCCGATCACATTGAGGTTGGGGACCAGGGGCGCGTTCTTTTTCGGCGGGCTTGTGGTGCCTGGACTGCCAAGATTGCCGGTGTTCAGAGAATAACCCGGATTGGGCAAGGCGGCAGGGGAGTACAGGTGTTTCTGATCGGCCACTGAAGCCTTGCCGGTCATTGGCAGCTTGTTGGCTTTCTGAAACAGTCTCATGCCGTTCTCAGTGCCCGTACCGAACTGGTAGTCGAAGGCTTTTGCGTAGTAGCCCAGTTCATACAGGCGGTACTGCAGGAAGAACACATCCAGGTTATTATCTCCCCGCTTCAGGTTCATGAAGGGATAGGTGCCTTCCATCCGAAGCCAGGCGCCCAGCTCGTACCAGAGGTGCTCCCGGGTTTGCGGCGTCAGGGCGCTGACGTTTACCCCGGTTTCTTCATCGGCTGTGGACAGGAGCGGCAGTGCGGCAATGAGCATCAGGGCCATGGTCAAGCATACAAGGGTTGTAAATTTGTTTCTCAACTCAATTCCTCCTTTTTAAGTTCAGGTCCGTCTTATACCTTTGACTGTATTGTAGGCTTCATGGCTGTTGTGCATAACTACCCAAAGGGGTGGGTTTGGGTTTTTCTGACGGGTTTTCGCCTACACCTTTGGGTGGTATTGGTCAAAATTGCAGGGTTCTCTGAGGACGCAACCATCCGACAGGAAAGCCGGCATAAACTGATGAGTTGCCAAGTCGCAGGAATGAGGCGTAGCCTCGTCGGGACTCCCTGCGTTCCCTTTCCACCTCGCAAGCTCGGCGGAGGCGTCCACTCTGGGGTCCCACCTCTCGCTTGAAAGAGTGCGTATTATAAAGAAGAGCACCCCGCGCATATCAGGGTGCTCCTTGTGTGAGTGATACCTGTCGCCTGTGCGCATCCTCCTTTCCATGCATCCGGTGACATCATTCAAAACAGCCACCGTGCCCTGAGCCGGCCGGTTCATAGGGCGGCCCAGGGCATTTGAAAAGACCTGCGATGATCAGCAAGCAAACAGTCCAACCGATATGCCCGGCAACCCCCTCCTTCCCTGCGGTCGTGGACCTGTAGGATGAATATCTGTACATTGATTGTAGTCCCGGGAAGCGGAAAACATAACTACCCATAAGGGTAGGTTGTGCCTTTTTTTACTGGTTTTTCACCTACACCTTTGGTTAGCAGCCCTCCCTAAAATATGCTATACTGTATCCAGAGCCATCCACCCCCAGGAGGCAGGCATGAACAGAAGCACAAAAAAGGGCCTGCAGGAGAACAGGCCCGTACGACAGCGCCGCAGGAACGGCCTGGAGCAGGCACTGCGCAGCGTTCGCATGTCCCGGCTGCGCTACATGCTGATTTTCTCCCTGGCCCCCATCTTTCCCAACATGAAAAACAGCCTGGTGGCCTCCGCCCCCCGCATCCTCAACATGGACGGGCTGTACATCATGGGCATCGCCTATTCCCTGGGCATTGGGCTCATCTTCCTGTTGACCCGGCCCGGGATGCTCCACCGGGTGGCCCGGGTGGTGGCAGCCGTCACGGCGCTGAGCTTTTTAGGCTGGGTCTTCTCCCCCATCGGCATCATCACCCCCTGGCTGGGCCTGGTGTTCGGGCTGACCCTGGGCGCCAGCGCGGGCATCGCCCTGTTTGCCTTCACCTATGCCTTAAACGACGCGGAACGGCTGCTGGGCACCGCCATCACGGTGGTGTTTTCCCTGGTCAGCCAGATCGTCTTTTCCCTGCCTGCCCTGTGGAATGTGAGCGGGCCTTTGTATCTGGGCGCCTAGGTGCTCACCACCCTCATCTGCCTGATGGGCTACCGGCCGGAGGACTACCTGGACCAGGTGGGCGCCAGGAAACTTCCCGGGGTGAAGCCCCTCATGGTGGTGCTGTACTTCTTCTTCGCCCACCGGGCGGTGAGCTTCCTGTACAGCTACCTGCCCCACGCCCTGCCCAACCCGGTAATCGGCCTGGTGGGCATCGCCGTCTTCCTGGCCACGGTCTACATCTTCTTCAGCTTCCGCTTCAATACCTGGCATCTGTGCAACCTGTTTTTTGCCGGGATGATCGTCACCTACATCCTGCGCCTGGCCTTGCCCGAGCAGCAGAGCCTGCTGGCCTCGGACATCCTCCTGGGCTTCACCCACATGGGCTACATCGCCTCCTACTACCTGCTGGGCTACGCCCTGTCCCGCTATGCCAGCTACAAGCGCTTCCGGCTCATCATCCTGGTGGTGTTCAACAGCTCCCTGCTGCTGCACATGGGCCCCCACCTGCTCAACCGCCATGTTCCCCAGCACCTGCCCCTCATCGGCGGCGCCGTGACCCTGCTGCTGTTTGTCATCTTCGTGCTCCTCTCCCCGGTGTTCTCCCGGGAGATGTTTGTGGCGGACGAGAAGGAAGGCTTTGCCATGCTGCGGCGGGCCCAGCGGATGCAGGAGGCCGGGCTGACGGCCCGGGAGATGGAGATTATGAACCTGCTGCTCACCGGGAAAATGCTCAAGGAATGCGCGGCGGACATGAACATCTCCGTGGACACGGTGAAATTCCACACCCGGAACGTCTACCGCAAGCTGGGCATCCAGGGCCGCAGCGAGCTGCAAAGCGTCTTTATGGACGCGTGATGCCTGATCCGGCCGCCGGCAGGAAAACACCGCCCCGGTAATCATTCCGGGGCGGTGTTCATGTAGAATTTATATTACAAACCCCGCTGGCGCTTGGTGCTGTTGATGAGGAGGGTGGCGGCCAGGAGCACCGCCAGCATCAATCCCAGGATGCCCATGTGCCGCCAGTAGCCGGGCAGGGCGGTGCCCAGGTTGTCTGCGGCCTCGCCGATGCCCCGCACCGCCTGGGTGTACCAGTAGGCGGGCAGGGCCTTGCCCATGGCAGCCACCTGGTCCCCCATCACCTCAACAGGCACGAAGACGCCGCCTAAGAAGCTGGAGCCCAGGGCAATCACGTTGTTGACCCCTGTGATGACATTCCGGTTCTGGGTGAAGGAGCTGACCACCAGGCTGATGGCCATGCAGATGAGCATGTAGAGGAAGCTGCTCAACAAAATCAGGCGGAACCGGGGGGCGAGCAGCTGGGCCAGGGGCAGCCGGGTTACCGCCACCCCCAGGATGACCAGCACCAGCCAGATGATGCTACTGTAAAGCAGCCCGGCCAAAAACAGCTGGATGTTGCGGGATGTTTCTGAGGTGCTGGACACCCGGGCCCGCATCACCAGGCGCTTCTTTTGCAGCACCGCCATGACAACCCCCATGCCGCTGGCAACGGCGGCCAGGAGGGTATAGCTGGCATAGCGGAAATACCACACGGTGCTGAGGTAGGCATCCCCCTGGCCGGATACCGGGGCGATGATGACCTCATCCTTCAGGTCCTGGTTGACCTGGGCCAGTAGCAAGGCCGGATCCATGTCCGGGCTGCGCTCCTGGTACAGGCGCAGGGTGGCCAGGAAGCGGTTCACATAGGTGTCCACATACATGTGGGCATAGTCATTGGGGCTGGACATGGTGGTGATGGCCAGGGGATGCCCGGTCTGCAAGGACTGGCCGAAGCCCGCCGGGATGCGCAGCACATGGTCCGCCTCCCGCCAGAACAGGGTGACCAGGACGGCTTTCTCACCGGTGTCTTCCAGGGGCACCAGCTGCGCACGGCTGCCCAGGAAAGAGAGCAGCCCCTGTGTGAGGGGGTCCGCCCCGTCCCCGTTGATGACGGCCACCTTGTAGTCGCTGGTGGACACCTGAAGGTCGCCGCCCGTATCGCCCAGGTAGCTGAGCATGATGAAGCTCATCACCAGCATGATGATCACATAGATGGCCACAGAGCCGATGTTGCGCCTGGCGACCTTCAAAAAGCTTTTAAATACTGTCATGGTAGCGCCTCCTTAGGCTGATGGCTGCCAGGCCTGCAAACACCAGGATGGCCAGCAGCATCTGCAGCAGGTAGCGGGCCTCCGTTTGCCCGTAGTAAAACAGGGAATACAGGGCCTTCACAATCATGCTGCCGGGGTTGATGGCGGCCAGCCAGGGCAGGTTGGTGTCCACCAGGCGCTGGATGTCGGCGCTCATCAAGCCCCCCAGGAAGCTGCTGAGCATGTAGGCGCCGACGGAAAACCCCACAATCATGTTCTCGTTGCCCCGGGACAGGGCGCCGATGGCCATCCCCATGGCAACCCCCATCAGGGTGCCCATGGCCACGATGAGCAGCAATTCCGGCAGGCTGCGGCCCAGGCTTTTCCCCAATACCAGGGTGATATAGCCCACCACCACCAGGGTGGTTGCCAGCTGCACCGTGTAGGTGGACAGGCCGTTTGCAAACACCCGGGACCATTTGCTGGTGGGGGACACGGTGTTGCGGGCCCCCTCCGGGGATTTGTTGGCCTGCTGGCTGACAATGGTGAAGGCGCCGGCAGTGCTGGCCCCCAGGCTGGCCATGGCCAGGAGGGCGAAATAGTAGATGATGTCCGGCTGCATCAGATCCTTGTTCACGGGCACAGCCTGGGTGTACTGGCTGGTGTTGAGCGCCGTGGCAATCTCTTGAAAGGGGGCTTTTGGGTCTGTTCTCATCAGGTTCATGATGGTGCGCTGGGTGGTGGCAACCTGCTCCACCACCTGCTTGACCACCACCTGGGACACGGACACCTTGTCCGCCAGGATCCGGGGGGGATCCCCCGCCACCACGGCGGCGGACACCTGCTTCTCCTGCACCAGGGCCCGGGCCTCCGCTTCGCTGGCGTCCCGGATGTCAAACATCTCCTGGCTGCTGCCCTCATGAAGGGGAATTTGCGCCAGGATGTCCCGCAGGTTCACCATCTGGAGGGCCTGGGGCTGCCCCACATAGGCAATCCGGATGGGCTCCTTCAGCCGCTCGCTTGCGCCGATGTTGCCAAAGGCAACGAAGAAGAAGGTGGCCATCAGGATGGGGAAGGCCAGGCTCCAGAACAGCATGATCTTCTGCCGGAAGGCCGACTTCAGGTTGTAGCGGTAGACATTAAGAAACATGGTCCCGCAGCTCCTTTCCGGTGATCTCCAGGAAGACATCGTTCAGGCTGGGCTGGCGCACGTTCAGTTCCGCCACGGCGATGTTCCGATTTTCCAGGGTGTGGATGAGGCTGGCCAGCCTGGATTCACCCCGCTGGATGGTGAGGACCAGGCGGTCCTCCATTAGGTCTGCCCGGTTGATGAAGGGCAGGGAGCGGATGGCCTCCAGGTCCTCCTCTGTGTGGTTTAAGAGCCGCAGGCTCACCTGGTCCCCCAGTTTCACAGCGGCAGTGAGCTCCTCCCGGGTGCCGGTCAGGATGCCCTTGCCCTTGTCCATGATGGTGATCATGGTGCAGATCTGCTCCACCTCCTCCATGTAGTGGCTGGTGTACAGCACCGTGGTGCCCTGGCGGTTGAGCTCCTGGATGCCCTCCAAGATGCTGTTGCGGCTTTGGGGGTCCACCGCCACGGTGGGCTCGTCCAGAATCAGCAGCCGGGGCTTGTGGGCGATGCCGCAGGCGATGTTGAGCCGGCGTTTCAGGCCGCCTGACAGCTTCTTGGGCAGGAATTTGCGGAATTTGTCCAGGCCGGTGAAGGCGATGGCCTCCTCCACCAGCTGCTTGCGCTTCCGGTGGTCGCTGATATACAGGCCGCAGAAGTAGTCGATGTTCTCCTGCACCGTCAACTCCTCCATCACCGCCACTTCCTGGGGCACCAGGCCGATGTCCCGCTTGAGGTGGTAGGAGGTGGGGGTCATGGGCTCGCCAAAGATGCGGATCTCCCCCTTCTGGATGGCCAGGAGGGCCAGCATGCTGTTGATGGCGGTGGATTTGCCCGAGCCGTTGGGGCCCAGGAGGCCATAAATCTGCCCCTGTTCCACCTGCAGGTTAAAATGGTCCAGGGCCACCAGATCGCCGTAGCGTTTCACCACATTGGTCAGTTCAATCATCTTGCCTGTCCTCCTTCATTTGATTTGATTGTAAACAGATGGGCAGGGCCTGACAGTGGCGGCTGTCACCGTTTTTCTATGACATTTGTCATGTGCTGTGGTAAAATGGCCGGGAGGTGTTTTCATGAATTGGATGACGGGTTCAAGCCAGGCCCTGCTGCTGCTGTCGGGCCTGTACAGCCTGTTGTCCGCACAGCCGGTGGATGGCGTCATCGTCAGCATCCTGCTGGGGCTTTTGGCGGCCCTCCTCATGAACCTGCCGGGCAGGGCCTGGCCGGTTCACCTGTCCCTGGCCGGCTTTGTGGCAGGCGCCAGCTTCCAGCCCCAGCTGCTGGCGTTTTTGCCCCTGATGCTCTACCTGGCCCTGTCCCGGCCCGGCCGCTCCCTCTCCCTGCCTGCCCTGGCGCTCCCCCTGCTGCTGCACCTGCCCTTAGCGGAGGGGCAGCTGTTGCTGTTTTTGCTGTTGGCCCTGCTGCTTGCATGGAAGGACCGGCGGCACCAGCAGGTGGAGGCACGCTATTTTGCCGTGCTGGACGATTCCTCCCTGCAAAGCATCCAAAAGCAGCAGGAGCTGCGCTCCCTGCAGCGGGACAGCGAGGCGGCGGTGAAGCTGGCCGTGGCCCAGGAGCGCAACCGCATCGCACGGGACATCCACGACCACGTGGGCCACATGCTGTCCCGGGGCATTCTGCAGGCCCAGGCCCTGGGGCTGCGCTTGAAGGACCCGCCACTGAAGGAGGACATGAAGGCCCTGCAGCAGTCCCTCCTCACCGGCATGAACGCCATTAGGGACAGCGTGCACAACACCCGCCAGGATGTTTTGGTATTGGACCAGGAAATCCGCAGCCTGCTGCAGGAAGCCCCCTGCCCGGTACGCTATGTGAACAACAGCACCACAGACCTGCCCCTCAAGCAGAAGTATGTGGTCATCGCCATCATCAGGGAGGCCCTGTCCAACATCGCAAGGCATTCCAACGCCAGCCAGGCGGACATCACCTTGTCTGAGATGCGGGACAGCCGGCTGCTGTTGATTCACGACAACGGCCAGGTGACAGCAGGCTACAGCCCCGGCATGGGCCTGTACGCCATGGAAGAGCGGGTGCGGAGCCTGAAGGGCAGCATCCATATCTCCAGGGAGCGGGGCTTCCGCATCCTGATCACCCTGCCCAAGGAGGACAGCCTTGAAGATTCTGATCATTGACGACGACCGCATCGTCTGCCAGGCCCTGAAAACCATCCTGGAAGAGGAGGCGGGCTTTGTGGTGGCGGCCCTGGGAAGCAGCTATGAAGAGGCCCTGCAGCTGTATCAGGAGAACCGGCCGGACATCCTGCTGATGGACATCCGGATGGAGGCCAAAACCGGGCTGCAGGCGGCAGAAGCCATCCTGGGCCGGCACCCGGAGGCCCAGATCCTGTTTTTAACCACCTTTGCCGATGACGAGTACATCCTGAAGGCCCTGCAGCTGGGGGCCAAAGGCTATCTGATCAAGCAGGATTTCGAGGCCATTGCCCCCGCCCTGCGGGCCGTGGCCTCGGGCCAGACCGTCTTTGGCAGCGAGGTCATGCGGGCCCTGCCCCCCTTGCTGAAGCCCAGCCAGGGCAAGCCCCTGGAGGAGGGCCTGTCCGACCGGGAGCACGCGGTGCTGCAGCTGATTGCCGAAGGCCTGTCCAACCGGGAGATTGCAGAGCAGCTGTTTTTAAGCGAGGGCACTGTGCGCAACTATGTGTCTCAGCTGCTGGCCAAACTGGACGTGAGGGACCGCACCCAGCTGGTGGTGCGCTACTACCGGGGCCAGCCGGAATAACACGGTTTTCCACCAGTATATGCCCTGTCCTTGTCGACAAAGCGCCCCGGCACTGCTGCCGGGGCGCTGTTCTTTATAGGTGCGGTGTTATTTTACCAGTTCGCCGAAGACCTCGCCGCCGGCGCTGGCCGCGTTGGATTCATCGGTGTCGATGTGCATGGTGAGGCGGAAGGTGGGGTGCACCCGCACCAGGGTGTCCCCAAAGGTGAGGGCGCGGCCGGGGGTGTTGACCTTGACGCTGACGATGTCCTTGTCCTTGACGCCGAAGTGTTCCGCGTCCTCCGGGGTCATGTGGATGTGGCGCTTGGCCACGATGAGGCCTTCCTGAAGGTCAATCTCCCCTGCGGGGCCCACCAGCTTGGCGCCGGGGGTGCCTTTGATGTCGCCGCTCTCCCGCACTGGCACCTGGATGCCGATCTGCCGGGCCTCGGTGGCGGACAACTCCACCTGGGTGAAGTTGCGGGTGGGGCCCAGGATGGTGACGCTGAGCTCGCCCCGGGGGCCCACCACCTTGATTTTTTCGTTGCTGGCGTACTGCCCGGGCTGGGACAGCTCCTTGCGGAAGGTGAGTTCTGCGCCCTTGCCAAAGAGGGTCTCCAGGTCCTCCGGGGACACATGGGCATGGCGGGCAGAGGTTTCAACCATAATCTTCATAGCGTGCGCTCCTCTCTTTTTTACCAGTTCAGTATAGCCGGAAAACCGGGGGTTTTCAAGGCGTTTTCTCCAGCTCCAGCAAGGCTTCCTTCCGGGGCAGGCCGCCGCCGTAGCCGGTCATGCTGCCGCTTGCGCCCACCACCCGGTGGCAGGGCACCACGATGGCGATGGGGTTGCGGTTGTTGGCCTGGCCCACCGCCCGGGACGCCCCCGGCTGGCCGATCTCCTTTGCAATCTGCCCGTAGCTGCGGGTTTCGCCATAGGGGATGTTTAAAAGCCGCTGCCAGACCTTCTGCTGGAAATCCGTGCCCCGGGGCTTGATGGGCAGGTCAAAGGCCTGCAGCTCCCCGGCGAAATAGGCCGTTAGCTGCGCCTTCACCCGGCGCAGCAGCGGGGTGTCGTCCCCGGCTGCCACCTGGGCCCCTTCCGGCAGAAAATCCAGGGCTGTGAGGGCGCCGTCTGCCTCCACCGCCAGCATGTCCCCCAGGGGGGTGTTGATCAAACACTGGGCCATATCCTGTCCTCCTGTTTCTTCCTGTGCATATTCTACTATAATTCCGCCGTTTCTTCCATCTAGGGGCGAATTATCCGGCAGGCTGGACGAAGTTTTCCCAAAAAACTTATGCAGGACACTATACAAAGCAAAATAGATGTGTTAGGATGCCTGTGGACCAAGCCCAGGGATTCAGGTGTTCCTCCGGTAGTTCATCAGGCCAAACTGATGCGTTCAGCCACGGAACCTAAGATCGCACCGGTTTGGACAATTATCAAGGAGGGACATGACACACATGTACACCGACAAAACCCTGACCTGCCGCGAGTGCGGCACCCAATTCCCCTTCACCTCCTCCGAGCAAGCTTTCTATGCCGAAAAAGGCTTTCAGAACGAGCCTGGCCGCTGCCCCAGCTGCCGTGCCAACCGCCGCAGCCAGAACCGCGGCGAGCGCCAGATGTTCTCCGTGATCTGCGACGAATGCGGCGCCACCACCCAGGTGCCCTTCCAGCCCCGCGGCGACCGTCCCGTGTACTGCCACGACTGCTACGGCAAGCACAACCAGAGCCGTTATTAATCCCTGACAGACAAAGCCGCCCC